>DAOWHE010000027.1 GCA_030641585.1 Dehalococcoidales bacterium
CCACTTCTTTGACTAAAACCTTAATCGTCATGGCTTATTCTACCTTCTCAAGCCGGGCGAAGCTTAAAACGAGCTTTTTTATCCCCACCCCCCGGAAGGCAACCATCACCTCGTTATCGTCAGTTACCGGCTGGCAGCTTATTACCACCCCTTCACCAAACTGGGCATGGCAGACGCGGTCACCAGGGCTTAACTCAGGGAGGGCAATAGTACCAGTGGGTTCACTCTCCCAGGAGTAGGCTTTGCCCACTAGCTGGCTTTCTTCACCCGGCCACGCTTCAGCACCCGAAATCAGGTGCCGTGGTATATCCTCCAGGAAACGTGAAGGGCTGTTTACTGTGCTTAAGCCCATCAGGCGGCGACGGAAGGCACGGACCAGATATACCCTGTGCTTGGCTCTGGTGATGCCGACGTAACAGAGCCGCCGCTCCTCCTCCATCTGTTCCGGGCTATCAAACGACCTGAAGTGCGGGAGAATCCCCTCCTCCATACCAACAATAAATACCACCGGAAATTCTAATCCCTTAGCCTGGTGAAGTGTAATCAGGGTTACTGCGTCAATACTTTCTTTAAGCCCGTCAACATCAGATACCAGCGCTACCCCCTCCAGAAAAGCAGCCAGCCCCTCCCTGGGTTTTAAGCCGCCATATTGACTGGCGACACTGCCAAGCTCAAGGATATTATCCCAGCGCTCCTCCCCATCCGTCTCTTTTAGTATATACTGCCTGTAGCCCAGGCTTTTTACCACTAAATTAAGCAGATGAGCCAGGTTAAGCTTTTTGCCCTGGTCAATAAGCTCTTTCATCAAGCTAAAAAACCCAGTCAATGCCCTGGTGGTGCGAGGGCTAAACGGCGGCTTATGGCTCTCAGTTTCATCGTCATTAGATAAAGAAATAAGTTTTAAGGCATCATATAGCGATACTCCCTTAAGCCCTGCCCAACTGGATAGCTCACTCAGGCTACGCTTGCCTATAGCGCGCTGGGGAACATTGATGACCCTTAACAGGCTAACACTGTCACGGGTGTTCTGGATAAGCCTGAGATAGGCAATGATGTCTTTAACCTCACGGCGCTCGTAGAAGCGGGTGCCGGCTACCAGCTTATAGGGTGTTCCGTAGCGGATAAAGGCCTCCTCAAGGGCTCTTGACTGGGCATTGGTGCGATACATCACGGCACAGTCGGAAAGACGGGCTTTCCCCTGCTCCACCAGGCGACTAACTTCACTGACTACAAACTGGGCTTCTTCTTGCTCGTTATAGGTCTCAACAACTGTAGTTAGCTCCCCTGGCTCATTATCGGTCCACAGCTGCTTGGGATTGTGTTGCCCATTGGCTGAGATTATGTAGGATGCTGTCTCCAGAATCTTCTTGGTTGAGCGATAGTTCTGCTCCAGCAGCACCACTTTAGTATCGGGATAATCCTTCTCAAAGTTAAGGATGTTACGCATGTCAGCAAATCGCCACGAGTAGATTGACTGGTCGGGGTCGCCAACGACACATATATTGCGATACTTCCCTGATAGCTGCTTTACCAGCTCATACTGGGTAAGGTTGGTATCCTGAAACTCATCCACCATGATGTGCCGGTATCTCTCTTGGTATTTAGCTAGAACCTCAGGGTGGTCCCTAAATAGCCTAACTACCTTCATCAGCAGGTCGTCAAAGTCCAGGGCGCTGCTTTCAGTAAGCAATTGCTGGTAGCGCTCATAGACCCTGCCCACCACCTCATCAAAATAGCTGGTGCCCTGCTCGGTATGGTCCTTGGGTGTTAGCATCTGGCTCTTTGAGGCGGAAATGCGTGAGCGAATCTGGGGCGGGGCATACTGTTTGGGGTCAATACCTACACCTTCAATAGCCCTTTTAATGAGCTTGAGCTGGTCTTCGGCATCATAGATAACAAAGCCGGGGTCAATGCCTATAGCCCGGCCATCACGGCGCAGGATACGGGCGCAAATGGCGTGAAAGGTGCCCAGAGTTAGCTCCTTAGCCTGGTCGCCAAGGAGACGGTTGAGCCTTTCCCCCATTTCCTTAGCCGCTTTATTGGTAAAGGTAACCGCCATGATGTGCCGCGGGCTGATGCCACAAGTCTTGATAAGGTAAGCAACCCGATGGGTAATAACCCTGGTCTTGCCACTGCCGGGACCCGCCAGAATAAGTACGGGTCCTTTAGTAGTCTCTGCCGCCTCTTTCTGTTTCGAGTTAAGTGGTTTATCGTCTTTTGGATGAGATTCTGTCATGGTCTAACTTGCTTCCCTTTGCGCCGGATTAAGCTCTGCTAGAATGTCCATTTATAACTAATTATAACATTTTAAGGCTGGGGTGGTCACCGTGATTGGTTATAGAGTGGGGGTTAATCTTTACATTTTTTAAGCACAAAGTATTGCTATAGTTTTTTTAATGTGGTATAATCTAAAATAATTAAGAATAGAATAAGATTACACCTTTAAGCTAGTCCAGTGAGGCTGGCAAGGGAAAATAAGTCAGCAAGACCTCTTGCCAGCCAAGGTGAGAGGTATTTTTATGGCTAATAAAATCATAATGACCGCTGAAGACATCAGGCGAACCCTGGCCCGCATTGCCCACGAAATCATTGAATTTAATAAATCCACTGAGCGACTGATTCTGGTTGGCATGCGTACCCGCGGTGTGCCTCTTGCCATGCGGCTGGCGGCTAATATAGAGCACTTTGAGGGGGTAAAAATGCCGGTTGGCGCTTTAGACTTCAGCCTTTATAGAGACGACTTTAATTCACTTGGGCTTCAGCCAATCGTTAAAAGCACCGATATTCCAATCGGCGTTTCGGACAGAGTAATCGTCCTGGTTGATGATGTTCTCTATACCGGACGCAGCGCCCGGGCAGCTATGGATGCCCTTATTGACCTGGGACGCCCGCAAGCCATCCAGCTGGCGGTGCTTATTGACCGCGGTCACCGCGAACTGCCGATACGAGCCGACTATGTCGGCAAGAATATGCCTAGCGCAAGAGATGAGAAGATGCAGGTGCAGCTCAAAGAAGTTGATGGCGTAGATGAAGTAGCCATCATTCCCACGCCGCCGGTTAAGGAGGAGAGTCATGAGGGAAGTTAAGCAAAAGGATGAACTGGCTCCAGAGGTAAGACCAGAGATATTAGCGACAACCCCGGTATGGCAACACCGCCATATACTTGACCTTGATGATTTCGCCCCGGCGGAAATAGAGCTTGTCCTAGAAACAACCGATGCCATGAAAGAGGTGCTATCGCGGCCAATCAAAAAGGTACCTGTCCTTCGCGGTAAGACAGTGATTACCCTGTTCTATGAGCCCAGCACCCGCACCCGCTCATCCTTTGAGCTGGCAGCCAAAAATTTGAGTGCTGATGTAATAAGCTTGAGCGCTCAAGCGAGCAGCACAGTCAAGGGTGAATCCCTGGTTGATACTCTTGCCACACTTGAAGCACTAGGGGCTGATATAGTGGTCATGCGGCACTCTTATTCGGGGGCTCCCTATATCGCCACCAGGCACATGCGGGCAAGTATGGTTAACGCCGGCGATGGCTGGCATGCGCACCCTACTCAGGCACTGCTTGACCTCTACACTATCCGTGAGCATAAGGGAGGCTTTAAGGGACTCAAGGCGGTCATAATTGGCGATATTAAGCACAGCCGGGTTGCCCGTTCCAATATCTGGGGGTTAACTGCCATGGGAGCTGAGGTGAGCGTGTGCTGTCCCTTTACCCTTTTGCCCGCTGGTTTAGATGTAGTACAGCATCACTTTCCCAAGGTTCACATTGAGCCTGAAATTGAGTCGGCTCTTTGCGGGGCCGATGTGGTTATGACACTACGCTTGCAACTGGAAAGACAGCAGAGCGGACTGCTACCCAGCATCCGTGAGTATGTGAAGCTATATCAACTTACCGAGGCCAGGCTGGCTAAGGCTAAGGCTGACGCCATAGTTCTTCATCCCGGTCCGGTAAATGAGGACATTGAGATTTCTTTAGCTGTAGCCCAGGGCCCGCAATCGGTCATAAATGAGCAGATAACAAACGGGGTAGCGGTGCGTATGGCTTTACTTTATCTACTAGCCGGGGGTAGCCGATGATAACTAAACCTTTACTAATCCAGGGCGGTCGTATAATTGACCCCAGCCAGGGGATAGATGAAGTCGGCAATTTGGTAATTTCCGAGGGCAAAATCTCAAGGCTGGGCAGTGGCCAAGCTAGTCTACCTGGCTCAGATTACGATGTTCTTAACGCCGAAGGCCTAATCGTCTGCCCCGGTTTTATTGACCTCCACTGCCACTTAAGACAGCCCGGTTTTGAGGAGAAGGAGACCATCTCCAGCGGCAGCCGAGCCGCTGCCAGGGGTGGCTTTACCACTATCTGCTGTATGCCCAATACCAACCCGCCACTGGATAGCCGGGCTACCATAGATTATGTAAAGTCGGTGGCAGCTAGCGAAGGTGCAGTCCGTGTTCTGCCCATTGGTTGTATTTCCAGAGGCAGAAAGGGGAAAGAACTAGCCGAGATGGGAGAACTGGCCCAGGCCGGGGCGATTGCCTTTAGTGATGACGGTCAGCCGCTAAGGAGTTCACTCCTGATGCGCCAGGCAATGGAATACAGCCTTGCCTTTGGACTGCCTGTTATTGACCACTGTGAGGATACCGCCCTTAGTGAGGGCGGACAGATGAATGAGGGTATCATTGCCACCAGGCTGGGGCTTTGTGGGATACCAGCCGCTGCCGAGGAGAGTATAGTTGCCCGTGACCTAGCCCTGGCTGAGCTTACCGGTGCTCGCCTGCACATTGCACATACTACAACCGAAGGCTCGGTTGAGCTTATTCGCCGTGCCAAGGAGAAGGGCATCAGGGTTACCGCCGAGGTTACTCCCCATCATCTCACCCTGACTGAGGAGAAGGTGCTCGGCTATAACACCAATGCCAAGGTAAACCCGCCCTTAAGAACCAAGCGGGATATTGTGGCTTTGATTGGGGGACTGAAGGAGGGTGTTATTGATATTATCGCCACTGACCATGCTCCCCACACCGGAAATGATAAGCTCTCGGAGTTTGCCCTGGCTCCTTTTGGCATCAGTGGCCTGGAAACGGCATTGGGCAGCCTTATGAGCCTGGTTCATGCCGGGGAGCTAACGCTGGCTATGCTAATTGCCAAGCTCACCTGCGGGCCAGCCAAGATTATTGGCACCGGGTATGGCAAGCTGGGCAGCCTGGAAACCGAAGCTCCAGCTGAGGTTACCATTTTTGACCCAAACAGGGAGTGGCTGGTAGATACCAGTGATTTTGCTTCCAAGGGCAAAAATACTCCACTTAATGGCGAAAAGCTAAAGGGCAAGGTAATGGCAACCATATATCAGGGTAAGTTCGTTTATAAAGATGAGAGTTTAGCAATCAAGTGAATTATGACTAAAAGAGCAATCCTGGTCTTGGAAGATGGTTCGGTCTATCACGGCTACACCTTTGGTGCTGAGTCTGATGCTTACGGTGAAGTGGTCTTTAATACCAGCATGATTGGCTATCAGGAGATACTGACCGACCCATCCTATGCCGGGCAGATTGTCGTACCCACCTATCCCTTAATCGGCAACTACGGCATCAATAACGAGGACTTTGAATCAAGAAAAATCCAGGTGAGGGGCTTTGTCATCCGGGAAGAGTGCTTCAAGCCCAATCACTATCTGAGCGCCAGCACTCTTCACCAATATCTATTAGAGAGTAACATCCCCGGCATTTCTGG
>DAOWHE010000098.1 GCA_030641585.1 Dehalococcoidales bacterium
CTACCTACTGGAAGACAGATGTGGCTTTTTCTCTTTGGCAATAAAGGCTATTATGACCGTTTGGGCTATATCACTATGAAATGCCCCGACTGTAGAACACGCGGGGTGTTTTCAGTTGAGCAAGAGCGAAAGAAGTTCACCATATACTTTGTGCCCACCTTCCAGTATTCAAAAAAACAGTTTCTGGTATGCACTACCTGCCACGAAAAGTTTGAGGTTGCCAAGGAACTTAAACCAGAGTTAGCCACAAGGCTTATGAGCCAAGAAGAACTGTCTTCTCTAATTCGCCGTGGGAAGTCTAAAAGATCGGCAACCGTCAGTGGTAAAAGCAAAGTAGTTGCCGGCGCCAGGGGGTATTACTGCCCCATCTGTAGTGGCGAGGTAACCGAGAACATGGTCTATTGCGCGCAGTGTGGTGGGAAGTTGAGATGATTGAGCAAAACATTAGCCAGATACTAAGTGAACTGCCCGATGGCGTTCAGCTGGTAGCTGCCGCCAAGACAAGAACACCGGCTGAGGTTCTAGCGGTGGTTTCTGGCGGCGTAAAAATTATCGGGGAAAACTATGTCCAGGAAGCTGAGAGAGCCTATGAGGTAGTAGGCAGCAGAGCAAAATGGCATTTTATCGGGCATCTGCAAGGAAATAAGGCAAAAAAGGCGGTCAGGCTCTTTGACATGATAGAAACCGTTGACTCCCTTAAAATTGCCAGGGAGATTGATAAGTGGTGCACTCAGATTGGTAAGGTGATGCCGGTACTGGTTGAGGTAAATAGTGGCCGTGAGAAGCAGAAATCGGGTGTCTTGCCGGAAAAGGCAGAAGAGTTAATAAGGGAGATTTCAGGTCTAAAAAACATCAAAGTGATGGGGCTGATGACTATGGGACCTCGTCTTGGCAATCCAGAAGATGCAAGGCCCTATTTTGTTGAAACGAGGAAAATGTTTGAAAGGGTAAAAAAGCTAAATTTGTCCAATGTCCAGATGAAGTATCTGTCAATGGGCATGTCCAATTCGTACAAGGTTGCCTTAGAAGAGGGCGCTAATATAGTAAGAATAGGCAGTAAGCTCTTTGGTGAGAGAGAGTGTGGGGCTACGGCAGCAGCTCAAGGCCTCTGACTACATCATTTAAGTCAGCAAAGGGCGTGCAATTAAGATTCATCTTCTGGCAATGAGCAAGCAGGGGACCGGTGGCGAAGATATGGTGAGCCAGCCTTGCCGATGAGATATCAGAAGCACCATCGCCCACATATATTACACGATAGCCGCTTCTTAGGAAGTGTCTAATATATGCCTCCTTGAAACCATCCTGTAACTTGACACCTTCTGGTCCTATATATTGGGTTTTGATACCATCAGAGCCAAAGCGGGCTTGGGCGGCATATACCTCAATATTATTTACACCGATAGTTTCCAGAATTGTTTTGATATAGAAACCGAGGCCATTGCTCACTATGACAAAGCGAGAGCCTTTTTGCTGGCAGTAGGCCAGAAGTTTATGAAAGCCGGCTCGTAGCCTTGCCTTTTCCCTGACAAACCTATCTAAGGTTTGTTTATTTTGCTTGATCATAATAAAAGCTCTGGTATTAAAGCAGCCGACGGATATCTTACCCTCTTTGTGCTCGGCAAGTAGCCGCCTCCAGTCACTATTGGCAAAGGCATCAAGTAGCAGGAAGCTGATATCTTCCTCGGTGATGGTGCCATCAAAATCACATTGAATTAGGTCTTTTGTCACTTTGGTTGAGTCCATTTGCTATTCTGCCTCACCCTTCACTATCACTGGTTTCAGGCTCAATCTTATATAGCCTATCCTCGCTCTCTATGTGGTCAATATATAAGACGCCGTTTAAATGGTCGAGTTCATGTTCCAGTACCTGAGCCATGAGGTCGGTGGCTTTAATTCTTATCTCTTTTCCCTCTCGGTTTAACCCCTTAACGGTGACCGAAGTTGACCGCTTGACCATCCCCTGATAGCCGGGGGCACTAAGACAGCCCTCAACAACTTCCCTCTCTCCGGAGTGTTTCACTATCTTTGGGTTAATGATAGCCAATGGTTTCTCTTCGGGTATCTTAAGTACCACAACCTGCAGGGGTACTCCAATCTGTGGTGCTGCTAAGCCCACTCCATTTGTCTGCTGCATTGTTGCTATCATGTCATCAATAAGCTTGTGAATTGATTTATCAATGGTTGATACTCTTTTGGCTTTCCCCCTCAGCACGGTATCTGGGAGGTGACGTACTTTTCTGATGGTCATAACAGCGATGGCTCCTTTTTCATATCAGCTCGGTAACCTAGAGCACAATATTAGCATATTAGGCGTGGTGCGTCTATAAATGCCAGTGTTGGCACAAGCCTTGAGCTTGCCAGTGCTGGTGAGCTGTGCTAGTATAATTAAGAAGCTTTGATTCGGGGTGTAGCGCAGCCTGGTAGCGCACCTGAATGGGGTTCAGGTGGTCGTCGGTTCAAATCCGACCACCCCGACCACGAATTCACGCTTATTATGTCAACTTCTCCCCTATTAGAGCTACTCATCAAGGGTCTGCCTTAACTCCTTTATGAAACTACTGACCGGTGATACGAAGTTATCCTCAGCCTCCATAAGCTGAATTATTCGACTGCCGACAATAACCCCGTCAGCTATCCGGGCCACCCGCCTTGCCTGCTCTGGGGTAGATATGCCAAAGCCAACACAAAGAGGTTGGTGAGCTGCCTTTCTCACCCTGGCCACAAATGCTGCCAAATCAGCAGGCAATTTCTGTCTGGCTCCGGTAACCCCGGTTACTGAGACCAGGTAGATAAATCCCCGCGACCTATCGGCTACCAGCCTGATGCGTTCTTCAGTACTGGTCGGCGCCAGCAGGTAGATGAGGTCAAGGTTCTGCTGACGGGTGACAGTCTCCAGCTCTGAACCCTCCTCCGGGGGTAGATCAGGAATGATTAAGCCACTTATGCCTGAGCTAGCACAGGCACTTGAGAATTTGCTAAGACCATAACTAAAGACTGGGTTAAAGTAGGTCATAAACACCAGTGGTATGCTAACCTTCTGGCTTAACTGTCCGGCTATCTCAAGGCAAAGATGGGGAGTAACCCCGTTCTCAAGAGCACAAAAGCTTGCCTTTTGTATGGTGGCACCATCAGCTAGGGGGTCAGAGAAGGGTATCCCCAGCTCCACTATATCGCAGCCACTTGAGGCAAGAAGGGGAACAACCTCCATGGTGGCGGCAATACTGGGATAACCCACAGTAACATAGGCTATAAGGGCTTTATGGCCTGGTTGTTTAAAGACAGAAGCAATACCGCTCAAAACTTTACCCCCAGTGCGTGAGCTACTATGTCCATGTCTTTATCGCCGCGACCAGAGAGATTGACCACGATAATTTGCTCCTTATTTAAGGAAGCGGCTATCTTAGTAGCATAGAATATAGCGTGAGCCGGTTCAAGAGCCGGGGTAATGCCCTCGGTGCGGCACAGTAGCTGAAAGCCCGCAAGAGCTTCCTCATCGCTTACGGCGACATAGGTGGCACGGCCGCTGTCCTTGAGGTAACTGTGCTCGGGTCCTACACCCGGATAGTCAAGTCCAGCGGAGATACTATGGGTCTCACGAATCTGCCCGCTTTTGTCCTGGAGAACATAGGACTTTGTCCCGTGGAGCACCCCTACTCTTCCCGAAACCAGTGAAGCGGCATGCTTCCCACTCTTAAGCCCCCTGCCGGCGGCCTCTACCCCGATAAGCCTAACATCATTGTCATCTAAAAAGGGATAGAAAATACCGATAGCATTACTGCCCCCGCCGACACAGGCAATAATATAGTCGGGCAGGCGTCCTGGATTATCCAGTATCTGCTGTCTTGTCTCCTTGCCGATTACCGACTGGAAGTCACGCACCATCGGCGGGTAGGGATAGGGACCGACTGCCGAACCCAGAAGGTAGTAGCTATCGCGGGGGTTGGTAACCCAGTCTCTTATCGCCTCGTTGATAGCGTCCTTCAGCGTTCGGCTGCCCCCGGAGACAGAGCTAACTTCAGCGCCCATTAGCTTCATACGGAAGACATTAAGTGACTGGCGGCGTATATCTTCAGCACCCATGTAGATGATGCACTTAAGCCCCAGCTTGGCGCATACGGCAGCGGTAGCTACCCCGTGCTGGCCGGCTCCGGTCTCGGCAATGATTCTGTGCTTTCCCATCCTACGTGCAAGAAGACCTTGCCCCAGAGCATTGTTAATCTTATGGGCCCCGGTATGAGCCAGGTCTTCCCTCTTAAGAAAAATCCGGGCGCCAGCGCAGTGTCTACTTAATCCTTCCGCAAAGTAGAGTGGTGTCGGCCTGCCGGCGTAGTTACGGCACAGTGACTCAAATTCAGCCCAGAAGGAAGTGTCGGCTTTCGCCTGCTTATAGGCTTTATCCAGCTCATCCAGGACCGGCATTAGGGTCTCAGGGACAAACTGTCCGCCGTAATCCCCAAAGTATCCTCTATTATCAGGCAGCAATAGCCTACCTCCTTCTTTTTTTAGGGAAACGAATCAA
>DAOWHE010000016.1 GCA_030641585.1 Dehalococcoidales bacterium
CCGAAATGGCTTTTCAGGGTGACAAGCGGCAGAAGAGATAGTTTGCCTATGGTGTCAATGCCTAAGCCCCTTAATCTGGCTTCTGTCTTTTCGCCGATACCCGGCAGCTTGCCCACCGGCAGTGGTTTAAGGAAGGAGCGCTCCTGACCGGGAGCAACCTCTAGCAGGCCGTCTGGCTTGGACAGCTCGGAGGCAATCTTGGCCACCACCTTGGAGCTGGCAATGCCCACTGAGGCTGAGAGTCCCAGTTCGTCCTTAATCCGCTGCTTTAGCTTGGTAGCCATCTGGCGGATGGTGTCGTGGAGCGACTCAAAGCCGGTTACATCTAGATAGGCCTCGTCAAGGCTTACCGGCTCAAGGAAGGGTGAGAAATCGGCCAGAATGGCCATAAACCTTCGTGACGCCTGGCGATATTTAGTAAAGTTGCCTTCTATGAAGATGGCCTGGGGGCAGAGGCGGCTGGCGGTAGAGAGGGGCATACCGGCATGTAAACCAAATTCCCGGGCTTTGTATGAGGCGGCGGCAATCACACCCCGCCGCTCGGGTCGGCCGCCAACTACTACTGGCTTACCCTTAAGCTCGGGATTTTCTGCCTGCTCTACCGAGACAAAGAAGGCATCAAGGTCAGTGTGCATTATCCGGCGTGCCATCATTGTCCTCGGGAAATAAATTCTTTAACCCGGTGCTCAAAGACGCTTCGTTTAAGGAGGACACGGCGCTGGCACTTTAGGCATCTGATGCCGATATCAGCACCGAGCCTTACTACCTGCCACTCATAGCTGCCACAGGGGTGCTTCTTTTTGAGGTGGACAACATCACCCAGCTTAATCTCCATAACCATTGCTTTGCCTCAGGGGGTTGGCACTTTACTGTGAGGCAATGTTAGTCCGGTAATAATTAATCTGGTCTCGTAGCTCGCTGGCAACCTTCCGCGCCGCCTCAGCAAAGTCTTTTTCCTGTGAGGCGTATATAATCTGTCGTGAGGAGTTAATAATTGCCTTCTCACCCTGGGCATCAACTCCGTAGGTGACGGCTAGCTCCAGGTCTCCTCCCTGGGCGCCGATGCCGGGAATAAGCAGTGGCATATCAGGGTAGCTCTGCCGAATTAGCCTTAACTCTTCAGGGTAGGTAGCACCAACAACCAGCCCAATATTGCCGTACTTGTTCCACTCTGCTGCCTTTCTGGCTACCAGTTGAAATAGGGGATAGCTTTGTCCCTCTACCTCGCAGCCGAGGCTCTGGAAATCAAGGGCGCCGGTGTTGGATGTTCGGCACAGGATGAATACCCCCTTATCCCGGTATCGGATAAAGGGCTCTATGGCATCGAAACCGAGATAGGGATTTACGGTAGCGGCATCAAAGTTAAGGTTATCAAAAATAGCTCTGGCATAGGCTTTAGCGGTACTGCCAATATCGCCCCGCTTGGCATCTCCTATTGCCGGTATATCACTGGCTATGTAGTCCACAGTTTGCTTCAGGATGTCAAACCCCTCGCTTCCCAGTGCCTCATAGAAGGCAAAGTTCAGCTTATAGGCACAGACCAAATCGGAAGTAGCATCAATAATCTTCTTGTTGAACTCAAAGACGCCCACATTGGCTGGCATTAGCTCCGGGTCAGGGTCAAGGCCAATGCAGAGCAGGCTGTTATTCTTCCGGGCAGCTTTAAGCAGCTTTTCAATAAAATTCACCGCATTCCCCCTGTGATAGGTTGATATTATCAGTCACTCAAGGTAAGCGTCAAGTTATGTCCTCTAACCCTCCAGTTTGGCATTGAAGTTCTTTTTGTAATCTGTGATAGAATTAAGCACTTTTCAAAAAAGGGAGAGATTATGAAAAAAGCTATATTAATAGTGGCGGCATTGATGGTGGCACTATTAACCTCGGGAAGTTTAGTTGGCTGCTTTGGAGGCGTGGTAACTGGTTCCGGGAACCCAGTTACTGAAGAATTCAATTTCAGCGGTTTTACCCGTGTTGAGGTGGGATATGCCTTTGAGGTCGAAATCACCCAGTCGGCCTCATATAGCGTAAGCATAACTGCCGATGATAATCTGTTTAAATACATCCAGATTTCTAAATCAGGCGAAACATTAAAGATAAGGCTTAAAACAGGCAGTTACATTTCTACAACCCATCGAGCCAGAATCACTATGCCCAAGCTTTACGGGTTGGATCTATCTGGAGCGACACAGGGAGCTGTTGTCGGCTTTAGCTCCTCAGAGGACTTTTCTGTGGGCCTGTCAGGAGCCAGCTCTCTGGCTATGGCTAATATGTCAGCCGGCGATATAACATTTGACATATCTGGAGCCAGCCGGGTTAGTGGTGACATAGCGGCTGGTGATGCCAGGTTTGATATATCGGGAGCCAGCAGGGTTGAACTGGAGGGCTTGGCCGAAGATATAGTTGTCAGTGCCTCCGGGGCCAGTCATGTAGAACTGGATGATTTCCCGGTTCATAATGCGGATGTTAACCTTAGCGGGGCCAGTCGGGCTACGGTAAACTTAGACGGTAGATTAGATGTTAACCTTAGTGGCGCCTCAAATCTTCAGTACATTGGGCAGCCCACCATGGGCAGCATCGATATATCCGGTGGCTCTACAATTAGCAGCAAGTAAAAAGCTGGCTTAGGTGGGTGAGGGAAATAGGTTGATAGCTACTCCTTATCAACAGGCTTTAGACTATATCTATAGCTTCATTGACTACGAGACCATGCATCGGGCGCATGATGCTGCCAGTTATGACCTCAGGCGCACGGAGGAGCTGCTGGCTCGTTTAGGTAATCCCCATCTTAAAGCCAAGTCAGTCCATATTGCTGGTACCAAGGGCAAGGGCTCAACCGCCGCCATGCTCGCCTCGGCTC
>DAOWHE010000031.1 GCA_030641585.1 Dehalococcoidales bacterium
AAAGCAAACCGCTTGACCTTAACCACCTTTGATCTTAGCGTTGTCTCTTCTGCCTTGCTTAGTTTGCTTCTAGCAGACGAACTGCCCTTGCCCCTGTGCCTAAGTTTCCCCTTGTGGTGCTCAATTCGCCTCTTCATAGTGGCTACTACTCTGTCAATTGCAGCGAATATACTTTCACCCCGCTCCTCACTGCGTAACAGAGTATTACTGCCAGCTACGGTTACCTGGGCGACAAAGCGGTTCTGGGGAGACCTTGTCTTTTCCTCAGCTATTTCTACCTTGGCCTCTATGATATTGGCTAGATGGCGGTTGAGCCTGCCCAGTTTGCGCTCAATATAGCGACGCACCTCTTCTGATAGCTCTATATTCTTGCCGGTTATATGTAGTTCCATCTTTTAAGGCTCCTGATAATGATGTTATATCTACCTCATCCCCTTAAACTTCTCTGGCCAGTGTCAGTCCCCACACCGAGCTGGCCCCAGATGCCTTTAGGGCAGCAGCACACTCGTCAAGAGTAGCCCCCGAAGTGGCTACATCGTCTATAAGCAACACCTGTTTACCCGCTAGCCGGTGGTCGCGACAGATAAAGGCATCGGTTACATTACTCTTCCTTTCGGCAACAGTAGTTGTTCTGGCTTGGGGAGGGGTATGCTGTTGTCGAACAAGGCAGTCAGCTACTACCGGTAGTTTAGCCAGTTTGCCTAGCTCCCGGGATAGAAGTCGGGACTGATTGTAACCGCGCTCTCTTTCTCGCTTCTGGTGCAGTGGCACCGGTACCAGTACCTCACCAGGTATGGGGTTGGTGGCAAGGTAGCCGTTTAGCAGCTCGGCTAGGGGCGCAACTACGGCTCTAAGGTTACTGTATTTTAGTTGGTGGATAGCCTTTCGCACCGCTCCCTCAAAGCGAAATGGGGAGCGAATACCATCTATTTCTGGCTGCCAGCTAACACAGGCGGGGCAAACTATGCCGCTGGCTTGAGGGCTACCACACCGAGGGCAAAGCGGTGGCGTAATTTTAGGTAGCGCACGGCGGCAGGAGGGACAAATTAGCTCACCTTCCCGCCCACAGCCCAGGCACCACTGTGGAAATAAGAGATTAAGCGCTGTCCTCTTAAGTTTGACTATCTGAGGAAGCACATGAACCTCCTATTAGGGTCTAGGACTTCAGGCTTAGCGCTAAGTACTGTGGCGGGAGCGGATGTTATTGACTCCGCTCATAATGGGTTCGTTAATATAGACATCGCCGTTTCTGATTTTCAGGTTGAAGCCGCAATCAGGATTAGTACAGACCCACGCTTTGTAGTGGATAGCCGCTCCCTGAGAGCCAAAATCAGATAGGGGTACCAGGTCTCCTTTGTCACACTTTTGGCATTTAGGAAAACTAAATTGTTCCACGAGGTCCACCTCCCAACCGAAATTAGTGAGAGTATACACTAATTTAAGGGCTGTTGGCAAGGGCTTATCTAGCTATCTTAAAAAGATGGGCCCAAATAAGTTTTCAAATTGCTAACTTAAGATGAAGGGTTTTCCCCAAGCTCGGCAGAGCTTAACTGGCTGTAAAGGGCACCTTCTCTACTTAGCTGGCTCCTCATCAGGCTGATAGTCTCCACCTTAATGATATAGCTTGCCTCAAGCCTGGTGCTTAAGATAAGCTGGCCAAAGCCCTGACGTTCATCCGGTGATGCCTGAGGGCGAAGGCGAGCCAGTGTCAGGTGGGCTTTGAAGGCTCGTGCTTCCGGAGCAAAGCCCAGGTGAGAAAGGCCGGACTCAATCTGCTCGTGAAGCTGTCCCAACTTATCCAGCTCGCCGCCTAAGCCCAACCAGACTACCTGAACCCGTTTCAGGTTAGGGAAGGCACCTAAGCCTTGGGTTTCCAGGTGAAAAGGGGGAATTTCCCGGGCAGCCTCAGTCATTACCCGGCTTATTTCGCCAATCCTGTCTACGGAAACATCACCCAGAAACTTTAATGTCAGGTGGATACCATTCGGGTCAGCCCACTTTATCCAGGGCTTATTGCCTGTTTTCAGTCTTGCCTGGAGCTTACTAAGCCCCAGCCTTAGCTCATCGGGTAGCGAAATTGCAATAAAGGAGCGGACCGTCTCCATAGCTTACTCATAACCCCTAGAGACCATTTACCAACCCCTCACCTTTTACTAAACAGCCTTGCCTGTAATACCCAGTAGCCGCTGGGCGTTACCGGCCAGGATTAGGTTTTTTGCTTCCTCGGATAAGTTAAGGGAGGTAATATCCTTAAGCACCTGGCCCTGTTCCAGCAGGGGGTAATCACTACCGAAGAGAATCCGCTCAGCACCGACAAGCTGGACTACTTGTTCATATATCTGGGGGCTGTAGAGAAGTGGTGAGGCGGCGGTATCAAAAAAGACATTCTTCATTGCCTGCCTCACCTCGGGCATCAGGGCATAAAACGGTAACCCGCCACCCCAGTGGGCCAAGATAATGGTTAAATCAGGATAGCTGGTAATAAAGGGGTAGAGTACTTCCGGGGTAATCGCTCCTTTGCCCGGGTAGATATGACCTACCGGCTCAGAGGCATGGCTAAGGAGCATCAGTTTATGCTTCCTCACCGTACTAATAAAGGGTTCCATTACCTCCTCGTCCCAGAGGTCGAATAGTTGCATATCCGGCCTTATTTCACCAACTCCCCTTATTCCCCCCTTGGCACAGCGCTCAATTTCATCTAGGGCGGCTTCATATGACTGTGGTTGGACGCTACAGAAGCCTATCAGGCGCTCTGGGTAACGGGCTATTGACTCTAGAATATAGTCGTTGGTTTCAACACATAGTTCGTGGGTAGTCCAGCCGATATTTAAAACGACCGAGATATCAACCCCGGCTTTATCCATGCTGGCAATGAGTTCATCAGTGGTGGTTAGCTTGGCGTCCTTTTTAGAGTAGAGGATGGCAAAACAGGGGTCGCTATCAATATACTTATTGCGGTTTTTCTTTATCTGCGGCGGGAATACATGGGCATGAAAGTCAATAATCATCGCCAAATTATAGCAGAACACCCTGAATAGCTGCAAACAGACCAGTGCTTGGCGCTGTGGCCAAGGAGGACGATCTGCTCTGGTGGTTACTGCTATTCCTTTGGCTTTTCTTCAGTTGGTGTCTCAGCTCCTTCTGCCGCCTCAGCCTTAGCCTCTACTGCCTCTGCCTCTTCTACTATTTCCTCTCTCTCTATATGCACCTCGCTGACCTTCACCACTATCTGGTCCGGAGCAATAGTAACCGTAATATCCGGACTAAGAACGATGTCTTTGACATGGATTGCCTGTCCCACCTCTTCGAGGGGGCTCAGGTCAATCTCTATCCGGGGTGGCAGTTTTTCAGGCAGGCACTCAATACCAAGGTGAGTGATAGGCTGGGTCAGTATACGGCCCTTTCCTTTCAAGGCCGGGGCTTTGCCAACGAGGACGATGGGAATAGCGGCCGTTATTTTCTCTTCCTTTCTTACTTGGTAGAAGTCAATGTGAAGCAGTTGCCCTCCGAGTTCATCTCTCTGGATTTTACGAATGAACACGCTCCTAGGTTGCTTTTCTGCCTCAATCTGAAGGTCAATAAGCCGACTCATCCCTGCTCGGGCGATAATCCGCCCGAGCTCGGCAGTATCACACTGTAATGCCAGCGACCTGATGTTATGTCCGAAAAGGTGGGTGGGGGTGATACCCTGACGGCGCAAGAATCTGGTCTTCTTGCCCAGGACATCCCTTTTTACTGCCTTTAGAGTCAGGTTCTTCACTTATGTCTCCTTTCACACCAACCATTTAAGCAGAAGCGTCTATAAAAATCAATTAGATAAGCCCCCAATCCCGGTAGCCTTGCTGAATTATAGATAAATACGCCGGCGAAGGCTTTGTTTCCTCTGACTGGCTGAGCTTAATATAGGTTATAGCTTCTACAGGCTCTCCAGTTTCTCTGTTTACCGTAACCTTCACTCTGTTATAGGTATCAGGATAGCCCTCATATTTATCCAGTCGCCCCAAGCCCCGGTCTGAAATTTCATAGATAGCCCCCATAACCTTCTCGCCTCTAAATGGCTTGATGCTGGCGACACCACCCCGCCACTGTCGGGACCAGCCGACAAATATAAGCTTGTAGTTATGAAGGGTGGCCGTAAACCTGGGCTGGCTCTCAGGACAACGCTCCAGCAGCTGCTTCTTATTCAGATTACCGCCGCAGGCAAAGTAATACACGGTTTTTGCTCCGCTGCCCCCTTTCTGTTGTAGTGCTACAATTATACCTTATTCTGGTCAATGTAGCCAAAGAGTGACAAACCGCTACTCCTGCAATTGAGATGTAGCTATTGACATTAGGGACAGAATGATTTATCCTTGCTGGCAAAAAGGGAGGTAACTTAATGCAAGGCTATTGTATGAAATGTCGTACCAAGCGAGAAATGAAGGATGCTAGGGCGATAACTATGAAAAATGGCAAGCCGGCAACACAGGGAGTCTGCCCCGTATGCGGCACTAAGATGTTCAGAATAGGCAAGGGTTAAAGCTGCTCTTGGGCCGTTAGATTAAAGAGGCGGGGAAATATCCTGCCTCTTTTTTATTCTTGATTTGAGTGAAATGGGCAGTTTTGGGCAATAGTAAATTGACAATAGCTATTAAGGCGTTTATAGTGAGTGTTAGCCGAAACTTCCACCAGCAGCCTACGGCACACATTAGGGGTTGGCAACAATGAAGGCACATGATGAACCAATTGAGATTGAACATCTGACTAGGTTGAACGAATACGGCCCCGATGACCTTTTTATTTGCTGTGCCAGTTTTGAAGACAGGTGCCTACAAAGCGCCTTAAAGATGGGTGCCTCCTTCCGGGTCAGATTTAGTGTCATCTTTGTCATTGAGGAGCCCTTCTATAAAAAGCAAGTTGACACCAATCTGTTTAAGTTGCAGGCTGAACTGGGGAAAAGGACTTCTGAAGGTGTCTTCATCATTAGATGCCAGAGGGGCGACCCAATTGAAGGCGTTTCTCAGCTAAAAAGTATCTGGAGCCGGTGTAAACCTAAAGATACTGATGAGCCTTCCATTACCATTGACATTAGCGGCTTTACCAAGATCTACTTACTAGAGCTTCTTCATTACCTTGTCACCGAGCAAAATCTAGGAATCCCTCGCGTCCTCCACACAACACAGACATATTTACCAACCAAACTTACTCGGGGGGTTGAGCAGATTACCACGGTGCCCAACTTTTTTGGAATTATCTCTGTTGAGAAGCAGACCCTGCTTGTCCTATTTTTGGGCTTTGAGCCAGAACGCTCCCTTACTATGTGGAAGCACTTTAATCCCTCAAAGACAATTGCGCTGATAACTAACCCGCCACGCCATGGCAGCTCTGATTACCTGGAATATGCCCGCAAAAATAACTCTTACTTACTCTCGCAGCCTTCTGTAGAAGTGAGAGACGTGCCATCTGACGACCCGTATGCTACCAGGAGTGTGCTTGAGACTATCTATAGTGAGACTAAGGGTCCATTCAATATGATAATCGGTCCCTTTGGCACAAAACCGCAGACTGTGGGTGTGTTCCTCTTTTGCTTGGAATACCCTAGGGCTCAAGTTGTCTATTCCTTCCCGACTAATTATACAAGGTCTTACCTCAGGCGTAAGCCAGGCTGTACTTTATTACTACCCCTGTCTCCAATGGTCAAGGTTTAGCCTAGGCTAATCGGAGCCGGCTAGCCAACCCTTTGGGCGAAAAACATTCTTTAGGGGTCTTGACATCGGGGATGGAATGGGGTATCCTTGCTGGCAAAAAGGGAGGTAACCTGATGCAAGGCTATTGTATGAAGTGCCGCACTAAGCGGGAAATGAAGGATGCCAGGGCGATAACCATGAAAAATGGTCGGCCGGCAACACAGGGGATCTGCCCCGTATGCAGCACTAAGATGTTCAAGATAGGCAAGAGCTAATACCTGTACTACAGGTATCGGGGATTTTCAGGAGGTGGGGTATTTATCGGCTAGGGATACCCTGCCTCTCTGGTAGAGACGGCTCCTAAGACAGGGATACCGAATTAGCTTATGCTAGTTAGGAAAAGATGCACCCTATGCAGAGGATGTTTAATACTTTCTCTAAGGGATGGTGCTTAATCTACTAGTAATCTCTTATCATTGAGATTCTTACCCGCCTCATCTAGCCAGGGCATAGCGTTCTTCTTAAGTTTTTGGTGCCGGGGGTGGGACTCGAACCCACAAGGACTAGGTCCGACGGATTTTAAGTCCGTTGCGTCTGCCAATTCCGCCACCCCGGCAGGCGGTAGGAGCTATTTTATCCCTTTATCCTCTCTGTTATCTTGGCTATAAACTCCATCTCTTTATGTTATCTATTCTCTTGTATTTTATAGCTTCCTTGAAGATTGTCAGGGCTACCCCTTCTGCCATCTTGGCTAGTCTGACCACGTCTTCAAAGTAATCCTGTCTGGAGGTGTGTATCTTGGTCCCCAGGTAGACCTCTTTAATCTTATAGTCTTTCATAGCTGTTTCTATTAAGAGCCAAATATCTATGCCCCAGCCTTCGGGGCAGTCCTTGTTTTTAGTTACCGTCTGGAACAGCTCACTGGTGGCGCAAATTTCGCCACTTAAGGGTTGATTTAGGTGGGCAATCTCGGGGAAGAATACCCCGGCTAGCGGTTTGGCTACCAGTTTGGTGACAGCTCCATCATAATCTGCTCTCCGGTAGTACCCCCGGGCCATATCACACTTCTTGGTAACTACCGGCTCTGCCAGCTGGTCCACCCATTCCGGTGTTAGATTAACTATATCTGCATCCAAGAAAACGATAAGGTCTGCCTGTCTACTTAGGGCTTCCCTTATGCCATCCTTTATGGCTCTACCCTTGGCCGGGAAAATGCCTTGGCTCTGCTCTATTACTGTGGCGCCGACACTTTTGGCTTCTTCCCTGGTGTTATCTGTTGAGTAGCCGTCTATAACCAGTATCTCTGGTTTAAACTTACTTTGTTTGGCTTCTTCAATACACTTGGCTATTGTCTTGGCTTCGTTCCTGGCTGGAAAAACGACTATCACCTTTTTCATAATCACTCCTCAACAGGCAAATGCAGGGGCCAAACCCCGTCTACCCCTCCTGTTCTGCCATCAGGGCACGAGTAGAGACTATTTTACCCCCTCAAGAATTCTGGAGGCGACGACCGGATTCGAACCGGTGAATGGAGGTTTTGCAAACCTCTGCCTTACCACTTGGCTACGTCGCCCCTGAACCTGACAAAAACGGCTCGCTTCCGCGGGCTCTGATTCTTCAATTGGAGCGGAAGACGAGATTCGAACTCGCGACCTCCTCCTTGGCAAGGAGGCGTTCTACCGCTGAACTACTTCCGCTTGGTGCCGGGGGGGAGATTTGAACTCCCACGAGCCTAAGCTCACTAGCCCCTCAAGCTAGCGCGTCTACCAATTCCGCCACCTCGGCTATAAGACCTGGCAGGAGTGGGAGGACTCGAACCCCCGACCGGCGGTTTTGGAGACCGCTGCTCTTCCAACTGAGCTACACTCCTAACTGTAATCTATATTTTAGCACAGATTGTTGCAAAAATTAAGCGTCCCTTAAGCAACAACCTGATGCCCATTAAGGAATCAGGACAGAAGTCTAGTATAAGTCTATTTACCACTTTATGTCCAGCTCCAGATTGACACTCGCTTAGATATACCATTAGAATGTCTCTTATTAGAGAAGAGAGGTGAGCTATTGTATCAAAAGACGGTACTGGATAACGGGCTGCGGGTTATTACGGCCACTATGCCTCATGTCCGCTCGGCATCTATCTGCTTCTTTATTGGCACCGGCTCTCGGTATGAGTCTAAACAAAAAGCTGGCGTTTCGCATTTCATTGAACACTTGATGTTCCGAGGCACACAAAAGCGGCCAACAGCCAGGGAAGTTTCAGAGGCCATAGAAGGATTGGGCGGCGCTCTTAACGCTGGCACCGATAGGGAGACAACCGTCTACTGGTGTAAGGTAGCCCAGCCTCACTTTCCACAGGCCCTGGATGTACTGGCGGATATGCTGCTTCATTCCAAGTTTGCTCCCCAGGATATAGAGAAGGAGCGTCAGGTCATTATTGAAGAGATTAACATGAGCCATGACTCTCCTTCACAGAGGGTTAGCCTGCTCATTGATGAGCTTTTGTGGCCGGCCCATTCCCTGGGGCGCGATATAGCTGGCAGTAAGCAGTCAGTAGCCACCATTGCCAGAAAAGACATGCTTAGTTACCTTAAAGGTCACTATCTACCGGCAGGCACGGTAGTTTCGGTTGCCGCTAATATCGGGCACCAGGAGGTGGTAGCCGCTGTTAGCCAGGTTATGGGTGGCTGGTCCAGTCGGAAGCGGCTTCCTGGATATGTCGCCTATAAGGAAAAACCAGCCAAGCGGCTGCGTGTTGAGACCCGGGACATAGAGCAGGCCCACCTGTGCCTGGCACTGCCTGGCTTATCGCTCTTTCACCCCAAGCGCTTCACCCTTGACCTCTTAAATGTTATCCTCGGGGAGGGAATGAGTAGCCGCCTGTTTTGTGAAATTCGTGACCGGCTCGGGCTTGCCTACAATATCTATAGCTTTGTCGAGCACTTACTTGACTCTGGCTCAATTACTGTCTATGCTGGCGTCGATCCCAAAAACCTGGTAGTGGCCATCAAGGCTATCCTGGGACAGCTCAGCGGGCTCAAAGAAACTACCTCTGAATCGGAACTCGTCAAGGCGAAGGAATTATCAAAAGGGCGTCTGTTACTGCGGATGGAGAATAGCCGTAATGTTGCTGGTTGGATTGGGGCTCAGGAGATTTTAACCGGCCGCATTCTTAGTGTTGACCAGGTGTTCTCCATTGTTGACGCCATTACCACTGACGATGTCAAACAGTTGGCTCAGGAGCTGATGCTGGGCAGTCAGCTTCGGCTGGCGGTGGTTGGCCCCGCCTCAAGTTATGAGCCTCTGGAGGAACTCTTAAAGCTCTAAATAAAATAGCCGCGGTTCGAAAACCACGGCTATTCTGACTATTACCGATAGTGGTTAAGGATTAACCGCCACCCATGCCCATATCTTGCATGGCGGACAGATCGCGTTGTGTTACCGGTCTCTCCCTCTCTGGCATATCGGTAACCAGCGATTCGGTAATTAACACCATGTTAGCGATGCTGGCGGCATTCTCCAGCGCCGACCTCGCCACCTTGGTCGGGTCAATAATACCCATCTTTACCATGTCACCGAACTCACCGGTTTCCGCGTTATAACCAACGCCGGCCGGGCTCTTCTTGACGGCATCTGCTATCACGGCGCCATCCTTGCCGGCATTGTTAGCAATCCAGCGAATCGGCTCCTCTACCGCTTTCTTGATAATGTTCACCCCGGTAGCCTCGTCTCCGCTAACATCTAGTTTGTCCAGAACATGAATGGCATTGAGTAAGCCGAGACCGCCACCCGGCAGAATGCCTTCTTCTACTGCTGCTCGAGTAGCTGCCAGGGCATCCTCAACCCGGTGTTTTTTCTCTTTCATCTCTGCCTCGGTGGCAGCGCCTACCCTGATGACAGCGATCCCGCCTGACAGACGGGCCTGTCTCTCTTGGAGTTTCTCCCGGTCAAAATCAGACTTGGCTTCTTTTATTTGTGTCTTGAGCTGCTCAATCCTGTCCTGAATAGCCTTGGCTTTGCCCTTGCCCTCAATAATGGTGGTCTCATTCTTATTGGCGACCACCCGGCGAGCCCGACCCAGGTCCTCCGGAGTGACCGACTCTAGCTTACGCCCCACCTCCTCCGAGATTAGCGTGGCTCCGGTAAGAACAGCTATGTCTTCCAGCATTGCCTTGCGCCGGTCACCATAGCCGGGAGCCTTAACAGCCAAAACATTTATTGTACCCCGTAGCTTATTGATTACCAGGGTAGCCAGAGCTTCACCTTCCACATCCTCAGCGATAATAAGCAGGTTCTTTGTTACCCGCAGTATCCTCTCTAGAGCCGGCACAAGGTCGGCCATAGCCGAAATTTTCTTATCGTAAATCAGGATGCTGGCGTCTTCTATCACCGTTTCCATGCGGGCGGCATCGGTGATAAAGTAGGGGCTGAGATAGCCGCGGTCAAACTCCATTCCTTCAACATACTCGGTCTCATACTTTGTTGTCTTGGACTCCTCAATAGTGATGACCCCGTCCTTACCCACCTTATCCATGACATCAGCTATTAGGTCACCAACCTCAGTATCTTTGGCAGTTATCGTCGCCACCTGGACAATCTGTTCCTTGCCCTTCACTGGAGTAGACACCTTCTTTAGCTCGTCCAGAACAGCACTGGTTGCCTTTTCAATGCCCCTCTTCAGGCTGATGGGCTCGGCGCCAGCAGCTATGTTCTTAAAGCCTTCGCCAACTATGGCTGCTGCCAGAACAGTTGATGTGGTTGTCCCATCGCCGCAGGCATCGTTGGTCTTGGCGGCTGCTTGCCTGACCAGCTGAGCCCCCATGTTCTCAAAGGGCTCGGGCAGGTCAATCTCATTGGCGATAGTAACGCCGTCATCAATCACTAATGGTCCCCCGAACTTCCTGTCCAGGGTTACCGGATGACCCTTAGGCCCCAGGGTTACCCTGACTGTTTTATTTAGAAGATCTACCCCCCTTTTCAGGGCATATCTGGCATCTTCACCAGAAATAATCATTTTAGCCATTTTAGCCTCCTTTGTAGTAATAAAATCTTTTATTTAGTAATTTTCTTAGCCCAAATGTTTCTCTCGGGCATAATTACCAGTTCTTCGCCATCAATTTTAAGCTCGTTACCGCTGAACTTGGGGTAAATTATTGTATCGCCCACCTTGACCTCCATGGGCTCCCTTTTCCCACTCTCGGTTAGCCTACCCGGACCAACGGCAACAACCTTACCCTCTTGAGGTTTCTCTTGAGCATCCTCGGGCAGAATGAGTCCTCCCTTGCTTTTCTCCTCCGCCTTTTTGGGTTTGAAGATAACCATATCGCCCAGTGGCTGAAGTTTGATAGCCATTTGTCTCCTCCTTTCTTAAGTTTTAGTATATCACGGCTACAAATTATTAGCAATCTCACGCGGAGACTGCTAATTTAATATCATAGCGTAGTTGGCTCTGTGTCGCAACTCAACGAATGCCTATTCACAGTTAACGTAAACAAATTACAGGCACTTAGCTCCCTATATTAGCCCATTTCTCTATAAATCGCCCTTTTAACCTGATTTTCAGCCCTATACTTTTTCAGCTTACGCCAAACCGAGAAGGACGGGCTTTGAGAGGGTGGTCTTTGCCCTATATGATGAGCCAGCCTACCGGGTATTTAAACAGGAGATTAATAAGCAGCTATAGTTGCTTCTCGCTTTAGGCCAGTTTGAGGCCGGGAACCACATCCAAATCCAGACCGCTCGTCTTACCAGCCTGAAATCGGAAGTAGCCACCAGCAGCAACCATAGCCGCATTATCGGTACACAGTATCGGCTCGGGCACCAGCACCGGTATATCTGAGCTTTCCCTAAGACGACGACGAAGAGGCTTATTGGCGGCTACTCCGCCAGCCAGCAGAATCTGCTTCACCCGATGCTCTTTGGCAATGGCTACAGTTTTAGTGACCAGAACATCTATGACGGCTTCCTGAAAGCTGGCGGCAGCATCAGCTACGGTGGAGACCTTATCCCCTTCTGCCAGTCGCAACAGGGCTGTTTTAAGACCGCTAAAGCTGAAATCGTTGGTGCCCTTTAGCCAGGCGCGAGGCAGCTTGATAGAAGCGATGCCCTCTCTGGCGGCTTTCTCAATGGCTGGACCGCCGGGGTAGCCCAGCCCCAGTATGCGGGCGGCTTTATCAAAGGCTTCACCGGCGGCATCATCTCGGGTTCGTCCCAGTAAAACATAGTCCAGGTGGTTTCTCATCAACACCAGGTCGCTGTGCCCCCCAGAAACGATAAGACAAATCAGAGGAAATAGCGGCTGGTCACCGCTAAGCCAGTTGGCGTAGATATGAGCCTCAAGGTGGTTAACCCCGATAAGGGGCAACTGTTGAGCCAGAGCGAGCGCCTTGGCGACACTTACCCCCACCAGCAGTGAACCAGCAAGCCCCGGTCCCATGGTAACGGCAATGCCGTCCAGGTCATGCCAGCTGACTTTAGCTTTAGCCATTGCCTGCTCAAGTATGGGAATGATAGCCAGGATGTGCTGTCTTGAGGCTACCTCGGGAACAATCCCGCCGTAGCGGGCATGTATCTCTATCTGGGAGGCAATCTCGTTAGATAGAATTTTGGTCCCGTCCTCCACCACCGCCGCCGCTGTTTCGTCACAGGAGGTCTCAATACCCAGAATCTTCATGCTTTAAGATTATAGCATAGCTGGTAGAGGGCAAAACAATGGCGGGATTGTTAACCAACCTCATAATTTAAGTCTCTATAGGGGGAGTGTAAGTAGGAGAGGGGCGAGGCCCCTCTTTCTTTATCTCCCCCTTTCCTTTTAAGGAGATGGGGATTAAGCGGGTCCCCGGGAAAATCGAAGATTTTTCTGGGTGCTTAAAGGGGGGGAGGTCAATAAACAATCTTCTGCTATACTCTTTTGACACGCCTACCAGCCAGTGTTATGATAATTAAAGAGTAACTTTCTATAAGAGCATAGGAAAATAGTGAGGTGAGGCTATATGTCTACTGAAACACTGTATATAGTGTTTCTTTTTATTTGTCTTCTCTTATCGGCCTTCTTCTCCGGTTCGGAAACAGCCTTTGTTTCCCTGGAGAGGTTCCGGGTACAGCACCTGGTTGAGACCAAGGTGAAAGGGGCAGAACGGGTAGCCAAAATGATAGAGCGGCCGGAGAGGTTTTTGTCCACCGTCCTGCTGGGTAATAACCTGGTAAATACGGCGGCTGCCGCCCTGGGCACTGTTCTGGCTATCTCTATCGGGGGGCAGAAGACGGGGGTGCTGGTTGCCACCATCGGGGTAACCATCGTCCTTTTGATATTCGCTGAGACCATGCCCAAGACGCTGGCTAACCGGCATGCTGAAAAACTGTCGCTACTGCTGGTGCGGCCGATAGAGATAATCTCCTGGCTTTTTACTCCATTCGTGACCGTACTGAGCTGGATTTCTTTCGGCGTCACCAGGCTGGTCGGGGGAACGCCTGTGCCCCGCTCTCTGGTCAGTGAAGAAGAGATTCGCACCATGATAACGGTGGGTCACAGAGAGGGGACGGTGGAGGAGGCTGAGGCTGAGATGCTGCACAATGTCTTTGAATTTGGTGACCGCCCGGTCGGTGAGGTTATCGTGCCCCGCCCCGAGGTGGTCAGTGTGGAGAAGGGAACTACTCTAGCCGATTTCCTGGCCATCTATGCCAAGTCGCCCCTATCCCGATTTCCGGTATATGAAGAGAATATGGATAGTGTGGTGGGTATTCTTTCAATTAAGGATGTGCTGATGGCTACTGCCAAAGGCACAGTTAGCAACG
>DAOWHE010000084.1 GCA_030641585.1 Dehalococcoidales bacterium
CTTAGCCAGCAGAAGTGATAGAATTAAAGTACAGAATTGCCTAACAGTAAGGAGAGCCAAGATGTCAGGTCATTCTAAGTGGTCTTCAATAAAGCACCAGAAGGGAGTAGCTGATGCCCGGCGGGGCAAGCTATTTACCAAACTGACCCGAGAGATTATTTCCGTTGTGCGTCAGGGTGGGGCTAACCCTGAAGTAAATCATCGCCTGCGCATGGCAATACAGAAAGCCCGCGACAACAGCATGCCCTCGGATAACATCGAGAGAGCTATCAAACGGGGTGATGGCACACTGGAAGGAGAAAAGCTGACCGAAGTGGTTCTTGAGGGCTACAGTCCCGGTGGGGCAGCTATCCTGGTAGAGGCGCTGACCGACAACCGTAACCGCACCATACAGGATGTAAGGAACATGTTTTCCAAAAGCGGTGGCAGCCTGGGGGAGAGCGGCAGCGTCACCTGGCTCTTTAACCCTAAAGGGATGATTATAGTAGAAACTGCCGATCAGGATGCCGATGAGCTGGCTCTTAAGGCAATTGACGCCGGCGCCGAGGATGTTATTACTGAGAAGGGTTATATTGAGATCTGTACCAAACCTGAAGAGCTGGAGGTGGTAAGGTCTGCCCTGGAGCAGAACGGTGCCACCATCGGCTCGGCAGAGCTGGCCAGGGTACCCAAGACCACGGTCAAGCTTGATGAGAAGACCACGCTTCAGGTGCTAAAGCTACTGGACAAGCTGGAGGAACTGGATGATGTCCAGCATGTCTGCTGCAATGTTGACTTTGCTGATGATGTCCTTGAGAAATACAGGGCACAAAGTCTGGTTAAATAGCAATGAGGGTCTTAGGTATTGACCCGGGCACGGTGGTTGTCGGCTACGGGGTGATAGACAGCGAAGGCGATGAAATGACCCTGATTGACTGTAATGCCCTGACCTGTCCCCGGCGCTCTCCAATGGGGGAGCGTCTGAGTTATTTCTACAATAAACTCTCGGAGATTATCTCGCGCTACCAGCCTGACGTGGTAGCTGTAGAGCAGCCCTTTGTGGCTAAAAACCCCAGGACAGCGCTGGCAATAGGCAAAGCCCAGGCAGTAGCCATCCTGGCGGCAGCCAACCGGGGAATCCCGACCTATGAATACACCCCAACAAAAGTAAAGCAGCGGGTCACCAACTACGGCGCCAGCTCCAAGGAGCAGGTCCAGGAGATGGTCAAACTCCAGCTGGGGCTTGCCGAAGCCCCTCAGTCAAGCGATGCCGCCGATGCCCTGGCGGTAGCCATCTGCCACCTGCGTGAATTACACTTAAGTAACCTGTTAGCCAGTAGCGAACAGGAGCCAAGATGATAGCCAGCCTTCAGGGAAAGCTAGAATCGCTGAGTGGTGACTCGGCTGTTATAAATGTCGGTGGCGTGGGCTTTCAGGTATATATGCCGACCTCTACCCTGAGCACCTTGGGCTCTACCGGCAAGGAAGCCAAGCTCTACACCCACCTTCACCTGCGGGAGGACAACGCCACCCTCTACGGCTTTGCCACAAGTGAGGAGCTTGAGCTTTTTCAGACGCTGATAAATGTATCGGGATTAGGACCCAAGCTGGCGCTGGCGATGCTGTCTGCCATGAGTGTAGAAAAGCTTACTATGGCTATTGTTACCAGTAATGCCGACCTGCTGACAGTGATTCCAGGGATAGGCAAGAAGATGGCTAACCGGCTTATCCTGGAGCTTAAAGATAAAATTGCTGCCGGCTGGATAACAACCCCGGCGGCTGAGCTTGCCGCCGAAAACACCGATGTCCTGGCCGCCCTGACCTCGCTGGGCTATTCCGCCTCAGAAGCCACCCGCGCCGTAGCCGCCCTGCCCCATGACCAAGATTTGAGCCTTGAGGGAAAAATCAAACTGGCGCTGGGGTATTTTACCTCCAAGTAAGGGGGGAAGTAGAGAGATCATATAAATGATACTGACACATGCTAGGAATAAAATAAGGAGGTTACTAAAGAACTTTGGTAAGGGCGAGAAGGGCTTTACCCTGCTTGAGCTGCTGATAGCGGTTGCTATTCTTGGTATTCTGGCGGCGGTAATTATCCCTCATCTTGGGGCATTTATCGGTGCTGGAAATATAGCTGCCGCCAACACTGAGGCAGCCAATGTGAGAACAGCCGGTATGGCCTATTACGCCGACAACGATAAAACCTGGCCCACGGATTCGGATGACTTACGTGGCGGTAGTGTCA
>DAOWHE010000100.1 GCA_030641585.1 Dehalococcoidales bacterium
AATCAGAAGGCAGCCAGCCAAGCCGAGAGACACTTTACCCGAGTTATCCAGCAGAAAGAGGTGCCGGAGGAGATACGCCAAGTAAAGATAACTCCAGAATTACTACAAACAATAAAAGCTCGCTCATTTGAAGAGACGGGATTTAGGGGTAGCATCAGAGAGGTCGGCAAGCCTGAGACTGAGGCGTGGATTGTATCAGTTCCTCTGCTGTTATGTGAGATAGGCTTAGCTAAAAGTCGTAGTGATGCTAAGCGTCTTATAGCACAAGAGTCTGTTCGCATAGATAACAAGACAATTTATGAGACACAGGGTAATATCAAGATAGGCAGCATAATTAAGGTAGGGCCACGCCGTTGGGTGCAAATGGTTTGATTATTATCACATTCGGCAAACGCCGCTTTGCTAAAGTAATTAATTCAGATATACTTAGTAACAAGCAGTGAGGAGCCAAAAATGCAAAATCTACGTATCCCGGGACCGACACCCTGCCCCGATGAAGTTCTGAAGTCTATGAGCCGGCAGATGATAAACCACCGCGGCCCGGAGTTTGCCCAGATTTTAAATGATGTGACAGCTAAATTGAAACAGCTGTTTCAGACCAAGAATGATGTTTTTCTGCTCACCGCTTCAGGGACAGGAGGCCTGGAGGCAGCCATTGTTAACACCCTGTCTCCGGGAGACAAGGTCTTGTCGGTGTCTATCGGTGCCTTCGGGGAGCGTTTTGCCACTATCGCCCAGCAATTTGGTGCCGAGGTAATTCCGCTGCGCTTTGAGTGGGGTCAGGCGTCTGATGTAGATGCTATTCGCCAGGCTCTTAAGCAAGAGCCAGAAGTCAAGGCGGTACTGGTCACCCACAATGAGACCTCTACCGGTGTTACCAATGATCTGGCTAAAATCAGCTCAGTTACCAAGGAATTTGATAAGCTTCTGCTGGTTGATGCCATCTCAAGTCTTGGTTCAATAGAACTGCCAGTGGATGACTGGCAATGTGATATTACCGTTACCGGCTCTCAGAAGGGGTGGATGGTTCCTCCAGGGCTGGCCATGGTTGCCATAAGTGATGAGGCCTGGCAGGCAAACGCCAAGGCCAAAATGCCACGCTTTTACTGGGACTTTGCTAAAGCCAGGAGTTACCTGGAAAAGGAGCAGACACCATGGACACCAGCTGTTTCCATCGTATTCGCTCTATCAGTATCGCTGGACATGATGCTTAAGGAAGGCTTAGCTAATGTTATTGCCCGCCATGCCCGGGTGGCTAAAATGACACGCCAGGGAATAAAAGCCCTGGGGCTAGCCATCTTTGCCGAGGAAAGCCATGCTTCCAATACGGTTACTTCAATAGCTGCCTCGGACGGGCTTGATACCAAGAAGCTACTCAAAATCTTGAGGGAAGAGCACCAGATTGTGCTCGGTGGTGGACAGCAGAAACTTAGCGGCAAAATCTTCCGCATTGGTCACCTCGGCTGGGTTACCGAGGAGGATATTGAAAGAGTCTTAGAGGCATTAGCAATAGTCTTACCACAGGCAGGATTTGGGGGTGAAAAGCTAAAATGAAGGTTCTAGTAACTGACCCCATCTCTAATGAAGGCATAGATATTCTACGTAACTATGCCCAGGTAGACGTTAAGACAGGGCTAAAGCCAGTGGAAATCATCTCTATAATCGGCGACTATGAAGCCCTGATAGTGCGCTCTCAGACCAAGGTCACCGCCGATATTATAGAGGCGGGTAAGAAACTACAGGTCATCGGCCGGGCCGGCATCGGGGTAGACAATATTGATATAGCTGCCGCTACTAGGCGTGGCATCACAGTGGTTAATGCACCCACTGGCAATACTATATCAGCCGCCGAGCACACTATTGCCCTTATGCTCTCCTTAGCCCGCCATATCCCTCAGGCTAATGCTATGCTCAAATCAGGTGTCTGGCGCCGAGCTGATTTTCTAGGCACCGAGGTAAGAGGTAAAACACTGGGTATCATTGGCCTGGGTAATATAGGTTCTGAGGTATCAAGACGCGCCCAGGGGCTGGAGATGAAGCTTATTGCCTATGACCCGTTCATCTCTCCCGAGCGTGCCCATAACCTGAAGGTAGAGCTTGTCTCCTTTAAACAGTTACTAACGGAGTCGGACTTTATCAGCCTTCACATGCCGCTGACACCACAAACCAAGAGACTAATCGGGGCTAAAGAGCTGGCTATGGTCAAGCCAACAGTGCGCATCATTAATACTGCCCGCGGCGGTCTGATTAATGAAGAAGCACTACTTAAAGCGGTCAAGGCGAACAGGGTGGCTGGCGCCGCTGTAGATGTCTTCCCCGTTGAACCGACTACAAAGAGCGTCCTCTTTGAAAGTAATAAAATCATCGTTACCCCCCATCTGGGGGCTTCTACCACCGAAGCTCAGACTACAGCAGCTACTGATGTCGCCAAGCAGATTATTGACGTGTTTAAGGGACAGCCAGCCAGATATGCTGTTAATGCTCCCTTCATCTCACCGGAAATTCTGCCGGTGCTGGCACCATTCCTCAAGGTAGCAGTCACAGTGGGCAGTCTGGTCAGCCAGCTAGCCGAGGGACAGATGAAGTCTATCCAGATAAAGTACAATGGTGAGATTGCCAACTATGACACTAATGTCCTCAAGGCGATTATTTTGGGAGGGTTACTTGAGGGAATAAGCGAGGAACGGGTCAATCTGGTCAACGCCAATATAGTGGCTGCCCGGCGGGGTCTTGCCGTCGTGGAACAAAAAGAGGTATCCTGCGAAAACTATGCCAGCTTGATTACTGTAGAGGTGACAACCACTACCGGGGCAACTACCGTTGCCGGTACCATACTCCGCGGCGAATCACACATCGTTCGGGTTAATAACTACTGGATTGACATTGTGCCCACCGGCGGCTATTTTCTGTTCAGTGACCACCGCGACCGTCCCGGACTTATCGGGGTGGTAGGTAAGCTCACCGGCGATGCCGATATAAATATCAGCTACATGCATCTAAGCCGACTCAAGCCCAGGGGTCAGGCGCTAATGATACTGGCCATGGATGAGCCCCTGCCTGAGGAACAGAGGCAGCAGATACTTGCCATGCCTGATGTATATACCGCTAAACTGGTTAAGATTTAGAGGAAAGCCTAAAGAGTTTTATTTGCCACCGAAACTAAGCAAAATCACTGCGCCACAGGAAGCATTTTGAGGGTAGCAATCGAACATGAGAATCGGGGTTTTAGCCTTACAGGGCGACTTCATAGAGCACATCAGTACCTTGAAGAAACTATGTGTAAAGGCAATACCAGTTCGTAAGCCCGATGAGCTTAAAGGCCTGAATGGGCTTATCTTCCCCGGTGGTGAAAGCACCACTATAACCAGCCTAATGTATAGCTCCAGCCTGTTTAAGCCGCTTAAGGAACTGGCTCAAGCTGGTCTGCCTATTATGGGCACCTGTGCCGGCACGGTCTTAATGGCTAAGAAGGTTTCTAATTCCGATGTGTCTCCGTTGGCTCTTATGGATATAGAAGTGAGACGCAACGCCTTTGGCCGGCAAGTGGCCAGCTTTGAGACCGAGCTGCCAATACCAGCCCTGGGTGACAAACCTTTTCCAGCTATCTTCATTCGTGCCCCATTAATTTTAGGCACTAGCCCAGAGGTAGAGATCCTGGCCAGACTACCCGATGGCACTATCGTAGCTGCCAGACAAGGTAGTAAGCTGGCCATTGCCTTTCATCCAGAGCTTGGTAGCGACCTGAGGCTACATGGCTACTTCCTAGAAATTGTCACCGGCCACCAGTTGACAGTTCAAGACGGCATTCATAGTGAGGTTAAGAAGCTAAGCCGCAAAGCGCCTATACCAGCCGATTAAAGACCAGTCCTGAGGGTAGTTTAGGATAAAAATAGGTTGCTTTCCTCGGCATGCGGTCACCAGCATCAGCAATGGCTTTAATCACTTCTGTCCTGACAGGGCTTAGGATGCATGCCAGCTGGTATTCTTCGTCTAAAACCTTGCTTATCGCATCCTCGCGGTCATAGTTATAGGCAATCCTTACCTCTTCCTGGCTACTAGCTAGTCCCAAAAGCTCCTCTAATATGATATGGTCAACAACACTGACATCCAGCCTCTTGTATAGCTCAGAATGAAAATAGGGCATTAGCTTGCTGGCTGCGGTAAAGTCACGCAGTTCAAGCACCAGAAGCTGCTTTCCCTTCAACCCGAAAAGGACTAGTCTTATCCGGTCACCGCTGGCTAATAAAGCATCAACTTGCTGCTCAACCCCAGGAATACCAAGCGGTAACTCCTCTATATCAAAAAACGACTTTAGTTTGTTTATCAAGCTACTCAGGTTTGATGTTGACAAGCCGCGAAGCAGGCGATGAGGGGGCAATATAATAAGCCCCGGGTCAGCAAAATCCACCAGTGTCATCAGGACAAAATTAAAGGCTTCACCTCCCGATACCGACGAAGAGCAGGCACGCCGCTCACGCAGATATATAAGAGCGCTTTCATAGCGATGATGCCCATCAGCAAGGTAAAGCGGCTTTTCATTAAATAAGCTGCATATCTTACTGACAACCTGAGGCTCAGTAATCGCCCAGACATCATGTCTTTCGCCGGCATAACTGCCCAAGCTAATTATAGGTTTGTCTGACTCTTTCATCGCCAGCAGTGAGGAGACCTGCCTTTCCCGGTCTTTAAACATGGCTAAGATGGGGCTGGTATTAGCCTTGAGCGCCCCTAAAAGGCTTACCCGGTCGCCCTTAGGCCCAGCCAGCGTACCCTCATGAGGACGAACTATCATCCTGTGCCACTCCTCCAGCCTGACGCGGACAGTGAGCCCGCGGCGTCTATACTCTCTGCCCTGATAGATAAAATAATGGTCGTGGAGATAGATAGCCGGCGTCTCATCAGTAATCAGAACACCCTGCTTTAGCCACTGCTCCAGGGTAGTTGCCGCACGGATATACTTATTATCCGCAGCTGAATCCTGAGGCAACTGATGGCCATGTTCTATGCGGATAAAGTTATATTCACTGCGGCGATAAAGCTCTTCTTCCATCTGGGGAGTAATAATATCATATGGTGGGCAGATAAGCGCCGACAGGTCCCCAACCTTTGACCTATTGTAACGCACACCACGAAAGGGATGAATCTCAGCCATACTTAATCTCCAATCTTTCTAAATGAATCTATGCAGTTTTTCCTAGAAGACGGCGGAATTCATCTTCTGTGATTTGTTTGATGCCCAAAGCCTGGGCACGCTCTAGCTTTGAGCCGGGGTCAACGCCAGCCACCAGATATGTTGTCTTGCCGGTGATATCGCTCTTGGCTGTGCCACCGAGGGCTTTTATCCGCGCCTCTGCCTCCTGTCGGGTAAATCTATTTAGCCTGCCGGTGACGACAAACTCCTGCCCGGCCAGAGGTAGCTCCTCAGGCTTAACTATTTCTTCCTCTAGTTGAACCCCTGCCTTTCTTAGCCTATCAATAACCCCTATATTCTCTTCATTCTTAAAAAAGGCGGTAACGCTATCGGCAATTTTAAGTCCTATGGCAGGGATGGATGAAAGCTGCTCCTTTGAGGCACAGGTCAGCACCTTGAGGCTAAAAAATTCTTTGGCCAGGATTTCTGCCGTCTCTGCGCCGACATGGCGTATACCCAAAGCATAGATGAGCCTTCCTAGCGATCTCTTTTTACTATCCTCTATGGCGGTTATTATGTTACCAGCGCTCTTATCCCCCATTCTCTCAAGGCTGGTAAGCTGCTCCTTGGTAAGGTAGTACAAGTCAGAAAAATCCCTGACCACACCCCTCTCTATCAACAGGACACTCATCTGTTCGCCTATTCCCCTGATGTCCATAGCTCCCCGGGAAGCAAAGTGCCCCAGTCGCTGCTGAACCTGGGCCGGACAGGCAGCATTGGGGCAGTAATACATGACCTCAGCCTCGGGTTTAACAATCTCCGACCCACATTCCGGACATGCTGGGCGTTTCTTATCACTATCGTATAGCTTTTTAAGAAGACTAAACTCCTTCTCTTTGCCGGTGCGTTTAGACAGCACTGGCCCGATAATCTGGGGTATCACCTCACCGGCTCGCTGGATGATAACAGTGTCACCTTCACGGATGTCTTTTCTTCTTATGTCATCTTCATTGTGCAGGGCTGCCTGTCTGATGGTTACGCCACCTATTGATACCGGCTCTAAAACTGCATAGGGGTTAAGGGTGCCAGTTCTGCCGACACTGATTTTAATTTCCCTCAAGGTCGTAGTGCCCTGAATGGGGGGAAATTTATAAGCAACCGCCCACCTGGGTTCATGGCCGACATCTCCCAGTTTGAGATGAAGGTCAAGCTGGTTTATCTTTACCACAATGCCATCAGCTTCATAAGGCAGGCTTTCCCTTCGCTCCAGCCAGGTATTGTAGAAATCCCCAACCTGCTCTATGTCCTCAAGCAGTCTGTTATTGGGGCTTACCTTAAAGCCGAGGGACCTAAGATACTCCAGTGTCTCCCAGTGGGTTTGGGGAGTAGCCTTACCTTCGGCATAACCCAGCATATAGATATAGATGTCCAGCGGGCGTTTAGCCGTAATACGAGGGTCAAGCTGACGCACCGAGCCAGCGGCAGCATTCCTGGGGTTGGCAAATAAGGGTAACCCCTCCTCTGCACGCTCCCTGTTCAGCTTATTAAAGCCTTCCTTAGGCAGAAAGACCTCACCCCGCACCTCAAATCGCGGTGGTGCATCCCCAGGCACAGACAGCGGAACGCTCCTGATAGTCCTCAGGTTCTGGGTAATATTTTCGCCGCGGAAGCCATCACCACGGGTAGCCCCGATAGTTAGTTGACCATTAACATAGGTCAGGACGACAGCCAGCCCGTCAATTTTGTGCTCGCAGGCAAAGTTAAACTGCCGCCCGCCGGCCATCTTTGAGACTCGGCTGTACCAGCCCAGCAACTCTTCCTGAGAGAAGGCGTTACCCAGGGATAACAGAGGCAGGGGGTGCTCCACAACGCCGAAGGCTTCCACCGGGACAGCGCCAACCCGCTGTGTTGGTGAGTCTGGGGTTACAAACCGGGGGTAGGCTGCCTCCAGTTGCTTTAGCCCTCTCATCAGGGCATCATATTCAGCGTCACTAATCTCGGGGTTATCCAGCACATAGTAGAAATAATTGTGACGGTTAATTTCAGCCCTTAGTCGCTCTAAACTTTCCTTTACCTTAGCTAGGTTCATCATATAAAATACCATATTTTTTCGTGTTTTAAGTATATCAGATAACCCCTAGTTGATAAAATGGTCCTAGGGTATTATGCTTATTGGGTAGCTTTTAGGACGAAAAGACAAAAGATATTACGCTTATTCGGTAACTATTGGGGCGATAAAAAGTGAAATTAATAGTTGGTCTGGGCAACCCGGGACGCACTTATGCCAGTAACCGCCACAATATAGGCTTTACCTGCCTGAGGTATCTTGCCAGGCAGGTGGGCATCCGTTTTGATAAAAAAATGGGCTTAGCCCGAACCGGCAGCGGCGAGGTCGGCGGCAGTAAGGTGGTATTAGCCAGACCCCAGACCTTTATGAACTTAAGCGGACGCTCGGTTAGTCGGCTGGTAAAAAAGTTCAGTATAAACCCGTGTGACCTCATCGTTATCCACGATGACCTTGACCTGCCCCTTGGCAGAATCAGAATCCGCCAGGATACCAGCTCCGGCGGACACAAGGGAGTTAGTTCTATAATTTCTGAACTGGGAAGCCGGGATTTTACCCGCATTCGGGTGGGCATCGGGCGACCGATGTCAGATATCCCCGAAACAAGCGAGGCTGATATTACTAACTATGTGCTCAGTGATTTTACCGCCGAGGAAAAGAAGACCATGGCTCAGATCATACCCGAAGTGAGTGAAGCTGTCCTCTGCCTGCTTATCAAGGGCTTAACGGCGGCGATGAATAAGTATAACCAGTCCTTTGCCAAGCTTTAGAGCCAAGTGCTATAATCCCTATATAAATGATAAATAAAAAGGTGTTCATTGCCGTTATTGGCGGTGCCCAGGCTTCCAAGCGGGAACTAAAGCTAGCTGAAGAGGTAGGGCGTGAGCTGGCCAAAAGAGGGGCTATTTTGGTCTGTGGCGGGCTGGGCGGGGTTATGGAGGCTGTCTGCCGCGGTGCCGCCTCAGAGGGCGGAGTGACCATCGGCATCCTGCCTGGAGAAAATCGCTCTTCAGCTAACAAATATGTCCAGTTTCCCATTGTTACCGGCATAGGCTATGCCAGAAATGTGACTGTGGTGAAATCTGCCCAGGCAGTCATCGCTGTTGATGGCAACTACGGTACCCTCTCCGAGATAGGTCACGCCCTGCAAAGCGCCATCCCGGTCATTGGCCTGGGTACCTGGTCACTCTTAAGAAACGGAAACCCTGATAACTCAATTATCCCCGCCCAAACTGCTGTAGAAGCAGTTGAAAAAGCTCTTGAGCTAATTAAAGGCTAATAGCTAAACCAGCCAGAGTAGCAATAAAATGTCAACTATTAAGAGTGTTAAAGCCCGAGAAATCCTGGACTCAAGAGGTAACCCGACACTGGAGGTTTCGGTAGAATTAGCTGACGGCACCAGGGGTTGGGCGGCCGTACCTTCGGGAGCCAGCACCGGCAAGCACGAGGCAGTAGAACTCCGGGACAGGGACGCTTCCCGATATAGTGGACTCGGTGTCCTTAGGGCAGTTGCCAATGTTAATAAAGCTATCGCCCCAGCCGTAACCGGCATAGAAGTCACCGAACAGAAAGCTATAGATAAAAGGCTAATAGAGCTTGACGGCACCGACAATAAATCACGCCTGGGGGCTAATGCCATTCTGGGAGTATCACTGGCGGTGGCTCACGCCGCCGCTAGGTCACTCCATACACCCCTTTACCATTACCTGGGTGGAGAAGACACCTATGAACTACCGGTGCCCATGCTCAATATCTTAAACGGTGGTAAGCACGCCTCAGGTGCAACAGACTTCCAAGAGTTTATGGTAGTACCCGCCGGTGCCAGAAGCTTTTCTCACGCCCTCCAGATAGCTACCGAGGTCTACCACAGCCTAAAAGCGGTGCTTAAAGGCAAAGGGTTAAATACCAATGTTGGTGACGAAGGCGGCTTTGCCCCAGCTATCAACTCAAACAGAAAGGCACTAGAGGCAGTTTTACTAGCAATAGAAGAAGCTGGCTACCAGCCGGGCAAAGACTGCTTTATCGCCCTAGACCCAGCGGCCTCAGAATTCTACCAGGACGGTCGCTATATACTATCCAGGGAAGGGGCTTCACTTACGAAAGATGAGATGGTTGATTATTATATCAAGTTAGTCTCGAGCTACCCTATTTTAAGCATTGAAGACGGCATAGCTGAGGATGACTGGGACGGCTGGCAGCTCCTTGAACAGAAACTAGGTGGTAAAGTCCAACTCGTTGGCGATGACCTCTATGTCACCAATATAAACCGCCTAAAGCGAGGCATCAGCCTAAAAGCTTCTAATTCCATCCTTATCAAACCCAACCAAATCGGCACCCTTACCGAGACAATCGCCGCCATAAAGATGGCTAAAGATGCCGGCTGGACAGCAGTAATAAGTCACCGCTCCGGTGAGACCGAGGATACGACTATAGCTGACCTGGCGGTTGGTCTTAATACTGGTCTAATTAAAGCCGGCGCTCCCTGCCGCTCCGAGCGCACCGCCAAGTATAATCGCCTCCTCAAAATTGCAGAAGAGCTGGGAGAAAAGGCTAGCTTTGCCGGAATAAAAGCCTTTTACAATTTGAAGCTGTAGTTAGATGAACGAGCTAAACATACCAAGGGAGATTCCCCGGCAGATTCAAAAGTGGACCTGTCACAAGCTGGAGTGCTTTAGCGACTACATTGAGGCTTACACCAAGACGCTAGGCAACAACGGCTGTTGTTACCTTGAACTCTTTGCCGGCTGTGGCAGCTGTACCTGTAAAGACATTGACTGCATCATTGACGGCTCCGAACTGCGGGCACTAAGAATCAAAAACAAGTTTAGAAAATGTATATTTGTGGTAAGCAATCACCAGAATGCAGAGAATCTGAAGCGGCTGGCGGCACCATTTAGCGCTGGTAACGAGGTAGAAATAATAACCGGTAACTTAATCAGCGACAAGGTTATGCGCCAGGTATTTGACCTCATCCCCCGCTCAACTACCAGCCTTGCCCTCATTGACCCGTCAGGATACCGGAGGCTACGCTGGTCAACAATAAAAAAACTGGCCATCCATGGCAGTGATTGGAGAGGTCATAAGATGTGCCTGCTGATAATCCTGCCGCTGGAAATGGCCCTGCTAAGGAACCTAGCCCGCCCGGAATGTGAAGCCTCCATAAACAGGCTTTTTGGCAACCAGAAGTGGCAGCTTATCAGGCAAGAAAGGCTAGAGGGTAAAATAGAAGCTGATGAAGCCAGGCGAAAGCTGGTGGGGCTGTTTAAGGCAGGCTTAAAGAACCTGGGCTATAGATATGTTGAAGACTTAAAACCGGCTCACTTTACCAACCCGCCTTACTATCACCTCATCTGGGCTAGCGATAGAGGTAGCGAAGCTAAGGAGCTTGCCGACGCCTGGGGCAAAGAAAGATATTTGCCGTGTGAGCTGTTTCATTAAGTGAAAAAAGAATAGCAAAATGAAAAAAATAGGTATTACCACCACCGTTCCCATAGAGGTATTACTGGCTGCTGGCTATCAGCCGGTTGACCTTAATAACGTCTTTATTTCAGACCCCAACCCAGAACGGCTGGCCAGTATTGCCGAGAGGGCTGGCTTCCCCTTAAACTGCTGTAGCTGGATTAAGGGCATCTACGGGGTATGTATGGAGTCTGGTATCGATACTGTTCTCTGCGTCACCACTGGCGACTGCTCCAATACCATTATGTTAGCCGAAGTCTTAGCTCTTAAAGGGCTTGAGGTTATACCCTTTGCCTACCCAGACCAGCCTGAGCCCAAGCGAATGCAGCACACACTTGAGGCACTGGTAGAAAGATTGGGCACAACGGTAGAAGCTGCCAACAAGGTTAAAGATGAGCTCAAACCCTGTCGGCAGCTGGCGTATGAGCTTGACCAGCTTACCTGGCGGGATGGACTGGTTAGCGGCTGGGAGAACCACTATTGGCTGGTATCTACCTCGGATTTCAACCAGGACCACCATAAATACTTTAAGCAGCTAAAGGAGTTACTGACCGATTGCTTAAAGCGCTCGCCATACCCTAAAGATATGCTTAAGATAGCCTATATCGGAGTGCCTTCGGTCTATGGGCGAGACCTCTACCGCTATCTGGAGAGAGACGGAGCCAGGGCAGTTTTTAACGAAATCCAGCACCAGTTTGCCATGCCCGAACTGGGAAACTCTCTGGCAGAACAATACTCAAACTATACTTACCCCTACTCAATATACCAGCGCTTAAAGGACATCACCACCGAGCTTGGGCGACGACAGGTTGATGGGGTTATCCACTATGTTCAGGCTTTCTGTCATCGGGGTATTGGTGACATTATCTTCCGGGATGCTTTAAAGCTACCTCTCCTGACATTAGAAGGCAATAATGACTTCTTCTTAAGCCAGCATGTAAAAACAAGGATTGAGGCTTTCCTTGACATGCTCAGGCAAAGCAAGCGAACCCCCAAATATGCTAAGCAGGCAGTAGCAGGTTCTGCCTATAATAACCCTTAAGGAGGTGTAAAATGACAACTAGGATTGGGATTAACGGCTTTGGCCGCATCGGCAGATTAACCTTAAGGACAATCAACCAATTCCACCGGGGTGAACTTGAGGTGGTGGCTATTAATGACCTCACCGACGCTAAAACTAATGCCCACTTACTTAAATGGGATTCAAGCTATGGGTGTTATCCCGGTACGGTTGAGGCCACGGATGATTCACTTGTCGTTGATGGCAAAGAAATAAAAGTTCTCTCAGAGCGCGACCCGGCAAGCATCCCATGGCGGGACTACGGTGTAGATATAGTGATAGAATCAACGGGGCGGTTCAATGATGCCACCAAAGCAGCCGCCCACCGGCAGGGTGGTGCCAAGAAGGTGCTCATCTCAGCCCCGGCAAAAAACGAGGATATAACCATCGTCCTCGGTGTCAATGAAGGCCAGTACCAGCCGGCTAAGCATCATATAATATCCAACGCCTCCTGCACTACCAACGCCATCGCACCACTAGCCAAGGTATTGCACCAGAGCTTTGGCCTGAGGAAGGGACTGATGACCACCATCCATGCCTATACCAATGACCAGAGACTCCAAGATATGTTCCATAGTGACCTGCGCCGGGCGCGCGCCGCAGCCATAAACATGCTGCCGACTACTACCGGCGCCGCCTACGCAATTAGCCTGGTTCTACCCGAGCTCAAAGGCAGACTTCACGGATTAGCCTTCAGGGTCCCGTTAGCCTCCGTCTCCGTCATAGACCTGGTTTGTGAGCTTGATAAGGAGGTTACCGCCGAAGAGGTTAACCATGTTCTTAAAACAGCTGCTGAGGGGCCACTGGCTGGAATCCTGGAGTACTGCCAGGAACCACTGGTCAGCTCGGATTTTAAGGGCAATCCCGCAAGCTCCATTGTTGACGCACCCAGTACCATGGTTATTGGCGGTAATATGGTCAAGGTGCTTGCCTGGTATGATAATGAGTGGGGCTATTGCACTCGTCTGGCTGATTTGGCTACTTATGTTGCCAATAAAGGATTATAGACCGTCTTTAAGGGGCATTCTTCCCCTGTGACTTTTGTCATATTGACATTACCCAGCAAGTGTGGTTAAAATATCACAGCTATTTAACACACAATACGGAGGTAGGAAATGAAGTTAGTGGTTATCGGTCTTGGGCAATGTGGTAGTCGAATTGCCGATGAGTTTGCCCGACTTAATAAAAGGGCACGCTCTCAACGTCGCATTGAGATATGCCCCGGCGTCTTTGCCGTTAACACAGATGCCGCTGATTTAAGCGGGCTGGCTACTATAAAGTCTGATTACCAGCATAGAATACTTATTGGAGGAAGAAAGACCGGCGGGCATGGTGTCGGCAAGATAAACGAACTGGGTGCCGAGGTAGCCAGAGAGGATGTTGACAAGGTTGTCGATGCTTTGAGGTCAGCCAAGCGGTTCTATGAGACCGATGGCTTCTTGCTTGTTGCCGGTGCCGCCGGTGGTACCGGCTCCGGAGCAATACCAATAATAGCCCAGCATATAAAGGAGCGCTACCCTGACAAGCCGGTATACGCCCTTGTTATCCTCCCCTTTGAACACGAAGAGGAAACAGAGGAACGAACAATCTACAATACAGCTGTCTGTCTTAAGTCCGTTGACTCAGTCGCTGACGCGGTAATCCTTGTTGACAATCAGAGGTATGTTAGAAAGGACTTCTCGCTTAAAAACAACCTGGCTAAAATCAATTCCTTAATAGTTGAGCCGTTCTACAACCTACTCTGTGCCGGAGAAGAGAAAAAGGCCAAGCATATCGGCGCCAAGACGCTCGATGCCGGAGATATAATCCAGACCCTGCTTGGCTGGACAGCAATAGGCTACGGTAAGTCACAACTAAAACTAATCAAGTTGCCCTTTGAGAGAATGGGGAACTTCAGGACCAAAAGTGCCGAAACCCACAAGGGAATTCAGGCGATGGATGAAGCCATCAGCGAGCTGTCAATCAGGTGCGACCCCAAGGATGCCGGCAGAGCCCTATACCTCGTCTCGGCGCCAGCCAAGGAAGTGAACATGGACATGGTCAAAGAACTGGGGGACTGGCTAAAAGAGCTGGCACCAAACGCCATAATAAGAAACGGCGATTATCCAAGAGAAAGGGGCTGCCTAGATATAACACTAGTCCTGTCTGAACTAAGTGATGTGGCAAAGGTTAGAGCCTACTATAATGAATCAACCAAGCTTATCCCGGTGATTAAACGAAGACAAAAGGAAGTAGAGGTCAAGCCTCAACGAATTGAAGAGGCCGCTAAGGACATACCCTCGCTATTATAATTAGCTAACCCAAGCTGGCTTTAAGAATTCTATTATATTGTCTGCTTATCCCCTCTCCTCAAGATGAGAGGGGATAATTTTTTGACGGGTGAAACTGAATTTAACGCTTATCTACTAAAAATCCCCTTTGGAAACCAGCCAATTTGGAGTATACTATAGTACGAGAAGATGGCATCTCAGGTATTTTATCGTAAGTGGCGACCGCAAACTTTAGCTGAGGTAGTCGGCCAAGAGCATGTTACCCGAACACTGCTAAATGCCCTAAGTAGCGGTCGTGTCTCTCATGCCTACCTATTTTGTGGCCCAAGAGGCACCGGCAAGACCAGCACCGGCCGCATCCTAGCTAAGGCGGTGAATTGCCTAAGCAGCGGTAAGGGTGAGCCGTGCAATACCTGCCCCATGTGCCAGGCAATCACCGAGGGCAGGGCTCTGGATGTAATTGAGATTGATGCTGCCTCAAACACCGGGGTTGATGACATTAGAGCCCTCCGGGAAAAGGTCAACTACGCACCGAACCAGGCTCGGTATAAGGTTTATATCGTAGATGAAGTCCACATGCTCAGCACGAGCGCCTCTAATGCACTTCTTAAGACGCTTGAGGAACCACCACCATATGTCATCTTTGTCCTAGCTACTACTGAAGCCCACAAAATCCTGCCCACCATTACCTCCAGATGCCAGCGTTTTGATTTCCGACGCCTTGGCCAAAACGCTATAATACTAAAACTAAACCGTATCTCCTCTACCGAAGGCATAAAAATAGAGCCGGAAGCGCTGCGGCTTATCTCAAGAAGCGCCACCGGTAGTCTGCGTGATGCCGAAAACCTGCTGGAGCAGTTTTTTGCCTACTACGGCACTGATATTAGCCTCAAGCAAGTTCAGGCTATCCTGGGTGTTACCGGGGACAAGCGGGTCAAAGAGCTATTAAGGCATATTGTAAATAATGATATCTCCGCCGGAATGAAGATAATAAATGCAGTGAGTAGTGATGGCCTTGACCTGAAGCAATTCAGCCGCGAGCTGGTGGCCTACCTCAGGGGACTGTTGCTGGTAAAGACCGGCGGTGATAAAGACCTGGACTTTACCACTGAGGAGCTTGCCGAACTAAAGGACCTTGCCTTAAAGGCACCACTTCAGCAGATTTTGAAGTCACTAAAGCTCTTTAGCCAGCTTAATATGGGTTTTGATAGTTACTCCTGTCTGCCGCTGGAGCTGGCGCTGGTTGACTGTACCCTGACCGAAACCGGGAGAAAGGAAACACCAACTCCTCAGGCTGAAGGTGAATTCGTTAAGCCCAGAGAGGCGGTTATTCCCCCACCACCTAAAAAGAAAGCAGCCAAACCTGAGCCGGTCAATATTTCATCAGAAGCAGTAGAGCCGACGACAACACCGACCACCACCCCACCAGAGCCGGGCAATGAACTGGAACACTTGAGACTAAACTGGAGGCAGGTTATTGAACAAGCCCCGGAAAGTATCAAGCGAACACCGGCTATTGCCATCTTAAGAAGCGCCGGAGTCAAACCAATCGCTCTTAAAGACGATACCGTAACCCTGACCTTCAGGTATTCCTACCATAAGGAGAAAATAGAGGAACTGGAAAATAAGAGAGTAGCCGTTGAAGTTATCAGCAAATTCCTGGGGCATCCCTGCCAGGTGCGCTGCGTCTATGAAGCAGAAGAAAATCACCTGGTGCGGGAAGCCCAAAAAATGGGAGCCCAAATTATTAATGTGGAGGAGAAATGAACCTTTCAATGATAGGTAAGGCTCTAGAACTTAAATCACAGCTAGACAAGGCTCAAAAAGAGCTAGCCGAAATGGTCGTTGAAGCGCAGTCAGGCAAAGGTGCGGTTAGGGTTACCGCCAGTGGTCAGCAAAAAATACTGTCCATCACAATATCACCCGAGGTAATAGACCCCGACAAAGCCGACCATTTAGAGAAACTAGTGCTGAAGGCAGTAAGCGAAGCGCTTGATAAATCCAGGAAACTGGCTGCCAAGCACCTGGGCAAACTAACCGGGGGCATTAAAATCCCGGGGCTAATGTAATAATATAAGGAGAGCCAGAATTGGACCAGTATTCTCAATCCGCTACCGACTCAGTAAATAAGCTCATCCAGGAACTTTCAAGGCTACCTGGCATCGGCCCCAAAAGTGCCCAGCGGCTTACCTATTACCTGCTCCGTGCCCCTGATGAGCAGTCCAGAGAGTTGGCCGAGGCGATACTGTCTGTCAAAGCTAAGACCAGACTATGCTCCGGCTGCTTTAATATCACCGACTCTGACCTCTGCCCCATCTGCCGCAGCACTGAGCGAGACCAAGCTAAGATTTGCATTGTGGAACAGCCCCAGGACATCCTGGCTCTGGAGCATGTCGGGATTTACAAGGGGCTATACCATGTGCTCCACGGTGCTATCTCGCCCACCGAGGGAGTGGGCACCGATGATATAAGAATTCAAGAGCTCATGGAGCGGCTGAAAAATGGCCAAGTTACTGAAGTTATCATAGCCACCAACACTACCCTTGAGGGAGAGCAGACCGCTATGTATCTTAAGCGCCTTATTTCACCACTGAGTATCCAGGTTACCCGCCTCGCCCGGGGGCTTCCCTTCGGCACCGAACTGGAATACGCCGACGATGTTACTTTATCCCGTGCCATTGAGGGCAGGCAGGAGTTTTAGAGTTCAAGCCATTCTATTAAAGAGGGTGAGGTAGATGGGGGAGGAGGAGGAGTGCAATATAACGATATTATTAAAACAGGGAAACAATTCCTTCGTGATTAGCTTTAGGAAATAGTGATAAAAAATTTAGGGAAACAACTCGAGTGTGGAAAACTGGAAT
>DAOWHE010000101.1 GCA_030641585.1 Dehalococcoidales bacterium
ACTTTGATTTGGTCATTTTATCTCGTTTATATCTGTTTTATCTTAATGCCAGCCATAGCTTTAATCATCCCAAAGGCGGAAGGGTGGGTACTGATCTGTCATTAGCGCTACGTAGGCATACACGCGGTATGACCAGCGGTTCATGCCGACGACCAGCTTGAAAATGTCCTCGGGATATTTGCCGGTAAATAGTAATATTATGGCGGCAATGATGGCAAGAATAGACACCAGACCGCCACCACCACGTCCCCCATATCCTCCCATGAAGAGACCAACAATAATCAAGTGTGGAATAGCCAGTAGCCACCACTTTACCAGCACCAGCCCCTGAGACAGCTTTTCGGGATATTCAACCTGTAAGTCAGCCGGGTAGTCATCAACCGATTCCAGGGTAAACGGCGGATACTTGTCAGTGCCCAGAGCTTGGTAGCTATAGAAGCCCACCCGCCATGACCAGCGCAGCACCCCGACATTGAAGTCAAACAGTCCCCTCGGGTACTTACCCGTGAACAGGATGGCAAAGAAGGCTATAACCCACACCACACAAAAGGCTATCCACAGGAACACCAGAATAATGTAATGTGGTATTGCCAGTAACCACTTGAGGAGCCACCACCCCTGAGATGGCGGCTGGGTAAGTTCACCCCTGATAGAGATCGGATAAGCTACTTGGTCCGACATAATCTTTTACCTCTTCATTGGTTCATCTAGTTGTCAGCCAACTTACGCCAATCCCCATTATACCCCTGTTGTCAAACCCAGTCTCAGGGTTGACTTTTAGCTGGTCCATTTCTTATAATGAATGTTCGGACTGACATTTGTCGGTAGGAATAATGCCTGAGTAGCTCAGTTGGTAGAGCAGCGGTTTTGTAAACCGCAGGTCAGTGGGTTCGAGTCCCCTCTCAGGCTCGGTCATTAAAAGGCTAAGTCCAGGAGGTGCACGAGCCCTAATCGGTAGGTTAGTGGGTTCGAATCCCCTCTCGGGTTGAGCGGCTGGTATTTCTTTGGTGTTTCGGGGAGGGGTGCCGGAGTGGTTAATCGGAGCAGACTGTAAATCTGCCGCCCGGAAGGGCTACACAGGTTCGAATCCTGTCCCCTCCACCATGGTCTAAATAGAGCCTGGACTGGACATCGGACTAGGTAACTCTGTATAATTAGAGCATACACCTCGTTTTAAAGTGGAAAACTGGTTTATATTGACTTCTCATATCAACTACTTTACAATTAGCTTTGAGCAAATGCCCACATAGCTCAGTCGGTAGAGCACGTTCTTGGTAAGAACGGGGTCACCAGTTCGAATCTGGTTGTGGGCTTAAAGTAAAGGGGGTTTTAAGATGGCAAAAACTAAATTTGAGCGGACTAAACCACATTGCAATGTGGGCACCATTGGTCATGTTGACCATGGAAAGACAACCTTAACTTCGGCGATTACGTTAGTGCTATCTAAAGCAGGTGGTACCGATTTTCGCGCATTTGAAAGTATTGACAACGCTCCTGAGGAGAAGGCTCGGGGCTTAACTATTGCTATCGCCCATATTGAGTATGAGACGGAAAAACGCCATTATGCCCACATTGACTGCCCGGGGCATGCTGACTTTGTTAAGAACATGATAACCGGGGCGGCTCAGATGGATGGCGCCATACTGGTAGTCGCTGCTCCCGATGGTCCCATGCCTCAGACTAGAGAGCATGTCTTGCTGGCTCGACAGGTAGAGGTGCCGTCTATCGTGGTTGCTCTCAATAAAGTGGACATGATGGATGATGAAGAACTGCTGGAACTGGTGGAGATAGAGCTAAGAGAGCTATTAAGTAAATATAACTTCCCTGGCGATAAAATACCGGTAATCAGGGTGAGCGCTCTAAAGGCTCTGGAGTGTGGTTGTGGTAAAAGGGAATGTCAGTGGTGCGGACCCATCTTGAAGTTGATGGATGCTGTGGATGAATATATCCCAATACCGGCGCGACCTAAAGACCAGCCCTTCTTGATGCCAGTGGAGGATGTCTTTAGCATCAAGGGGAGGGGTACCGTGCCCACCGGTAGGGTGGAGCGAGGTGTCATTAAGTCTGGCGAAGAGGTCGAGATTGTTGGCTTGCATCATGAGCCGCGAAAGGTAGTGGCTACCAGTCTGGAGATGTTCCATAAAATCCTTGACCAAGCTGAGCCGGGGGATGCTGTTGGCCTTCTCTTAAGAGGTGTTGAGCGGGAAGACGTGGAGCGGGGCCAGGTATTGGCGGCACCGGGTAGTGTTAAGCCGCATACCTATGCTGAGGCCGAAGTGTATGTCTTGACTAAAGATGAGGGGGGTAGGCATACCCCGTTCTTTAACGGGTATAAGCCCCAGTTCTTTATCAGGACTACGGATGTTACCGGCAGTATTGAGCTTGAAAAGGGGGTGGAGATGGTGATGCCCGGTGACTTTACCAAGATGAAGATAAGGCTTATATATCCGGTAGCTCTGGAGAAAGGGCTACGTTTTGCTATTAGGGAGGGGGGTAAGACTGTAGGCGCCGGAGCCTTTACCAAGATTATAGAGTAGTATGGCCAAAAAAAGTGGAGCTAGGATTATCATTCATCTTGCCTGTCCCCAGTGTCAGGAGAGAACATATACAACTACCAAGAACAGAAGGAATGACCCCGGGCGACTAGAGATTAGGAAGTATTGCCCTCGTTGTCGTGCCCACACACTTCATAAAGAGGTGAAGTAGCACGGCACGCCCAAAGAGGTATGAGAGGTGGCTTCCATGACAAAACCGGCGGTGAAAAAAAGAGCTTCTATATTTAGGTTTATTGGCGAGACTATCGCTGAACTGAAGAAAGTGACCTGGCTCTCCAGACGGGAGGCGGCATATTTGACGGCTTTGGTGCTTATTGTTGCCATTGCTGTGGGTATTATTCTGGGAGTAATTGACTATGGCTTTAGCTTCCTCGTTGATAAGCTATTTATTGGTGGCTAAGTAATTGTTAGTTTCGGGATCAGGCTGAAGCATGGTACTTCGGGGCTTTTCGCCTTCCAATGAGATTTATTGAGTGGGGTTGCTTGTGGCTGAGAACGGGAAGAATTGGTATGTGGTTCATGCCTACTCGGGATATGAAGAGCGGGTTAGGAAGAATCTTCTTGAGCGCATCAAGTCTATGGATGCCGCCGGGGATATTTCGCAGATAGTTATACCTACTGAAGAAGAGATTGAGGTCAAAAATGGGAAGCGGCGCCCGGTGACCAAGAAGATATTGCCTGGTTATATCCTTGTTCAGATGAGGATGAACGACCTGAGCTGGAGCATAGTGCGTAATACCCCTGGCGTCACCGGTTTCGTGGGCAGTGGCAATAGGCCGACGTCGCTAGAGGAAGAGGAAGTTAACCGGATTATGAAGCAGATGGAAGCTGAAGTGCCAAGGGTTAAGGTTGGCTTTCGCCAGGGGCAGAGTGTACGGGTTACCGATGGTCCTTTCATTGATTTTATGGGGACGGTGGACGAGATAGATGCTGGCAAGGGTAAGGTCAAGGTGCTCCTGTCTCTGTTTGGTCGAGAAACACCGGTTGAGCTTGACTTTTTGCAGGTAGAGAAGCTTTAAGTAATTTGGATATTCTGATTGGGAGATAGCAGTGGCCAAAAAGGTAAAAGTGGTTATAAAGTTACAAATCCCGGCCGGGCAGGCCAATCCGGCACCCCCGGTGGGGCCGGCTTTAGGGCAGCATGGGATTAATATTATGGCCTTCTGCAAGGAGTATAATGAGCGTACTTCAAAGCAGGCTGGCTCCATTATCCCGGTTGAGATAGCTGTCTATGAAGACAGGTCTTTCACTTTCATTACCAAGACGCCGCCGACCACTGACCTGTTGAAGAAGGCATTAGGTGTGGAAAAGGGAGCCAGTGCTGCCGGCAATGACCCTGAAATGGTGTTATCTAAAGAGAAGCTCCGTGAGATAGCTGAGCTCAAGGCTAGAGACCTTAATGCCCCTAGCCTTGAGGCGGCGGAGCGGATTGTCACCGGCACCGCTCGCAGTATGGGGATTAGGATAGAGTAAGCGATGGCAAAAAGTAGCAGAAGCTACCTGGAAGCGGTCAAATTGCTGGACAGGACAGTGGCTTATTCGCCCGAGGAGGCAATTGAGCTGGTAAAGAAGGCAGCTCGTGCCCGCTTTGATGAGACGGTTGAGCTTCACCTTCGGATGGGTGTTGACCAGCGAAATGCCAGCCAGCAGGTGCGTGGTGTTGCCCTGCTGCCACACGGTCTGGGAAAGAAGATACGTGTTTTAGTTTTTGCCCAGGGGGAGGCACAGAAGATTGCTCAAGACGCTGGGGCAGAGATTGTTGGCGGTGAAGAGCTGGTTAAGAAGATTGAGGGTGGTTGGCTGGAATTTGACACCACCATAGCTACTCCTGATATGATGGGTAAGGTGGGCAAGCTGGGCAAGGTTCTGGGCAGGAGGGGGCTGATGCCCAACCCGAAGTCGGGGACAGTTGTGGTAGCAGCTGACTTGCCCAGGGTAATAAAGGACGCTCATAAGGGTCGAGTGGAATTTAGGCTGGACAGGATGGCTATCATCCATGTAGCCTTGGGTAAGGTCAGCTTTGAGGATGAGTGGCTGATGGCAAACCTGGTAGCGGTGGTTGAGGCGGTGATGAGGGCTAAGCCGAGCGGTGCCAAGGGTCAGTATGTTAGGAGTGCCTTTCTGACCACTACTATGGGACCTGGCATCAAGCTTGACCTCAAAACGACCCTCTCTTTAACTACCGCTTGACTAATAATTTAATATTTTTTTACTGGGTATTATCCTGAGATAGTAGGTGCCGGTTTAGGCTTAATTTGTCTGCCTGCCGAGGAAAAAGGACCTTTTTAAGATCAGTCTGGGGAAAGAGTCCTTGTGCGGCGGGCGCAAGGGCTTACTTTTTTGAATAGCTTGCTTATGCAAGCTGACTGCAATCGGGAGGTGATAAAGGATGTCTAGGGAAAAGAAGGCGGAGATTGTCTGCCAACTGGAGGAGGCTGTTACTAACTGTAATGTGGGTGTTTTAACTGACTATCGTGGACTATCGGCTTCTGAACTAACTGACTTGCGTCGTAAACTGAGGGAGTCAGGTGTTGAGTATCGGGTAGTCAAAAATACCCTGGCTCGTTTTGCCGCAGAAAGGGCGGGCAAAGCTTATCTAACCGGCTCTTTTGAGGGCCCGGTAGCTATCGCTTTTGGTTATAGCGACATAACCGAGCCGGCCAGAATCCTACTTGACTATATCCGGAGCTCAAAATCAACTCTGAGTATCAAAGGTGGCTTTCTAGGTGATAGGCTACTTACTCCGGATGATGTAACCACCCTTTCTAAACTGCCCCAAAGAGAGGTACTGCTGTCTCAGGTCCTGGCCGGGATGCAAAGTCCTATCGCCTCTTTACTGAGTTGCCTCAACAGCCCGTTAAGGGGTTTTATGACAATAGTACAAGCGAGAATTAAACAATTGGAGGAGGAGTAAAATGTCAGAGAAAAAAGAAGAAGAGACCACCAAGGAAACTGGTGAAGTGACCACCAAGGGGAAGCGACAGTCGCCAGCAAAGACGGCGGTGGCAAAACCTGAGGCGGCTCAAGAAGCCAAGGCAAAGGGTGGCAAGAAGGCGGCGGGTACTGAGGAGATAATGGCCACTCTCAAAAACATGACTGTGCTTGAGCTGTCTGAGTTGGTAAAGGCGCTAGAAGCTGAGTTTGGTATCAGCGCTGCTGCCCCAGTAGTAGCAGTTGGGGCGGCACCAGCTGAAGCAGCAGCTCCGGCGGCTGAAGAGGAGAAGACAGAGTTTGACGTGGTTCTAAAAGAGATAGGCGCTAATAAGATTAATGTCATTAGAGCAGTGCGTGAGTTGACCACCCTGGGCTTAAAGGAGTCCAAGGATTTAGTAGAGGCGGCTCCCAAGGCGGTAAAGGAAGCAGTTAGTAAAGATGAGGCAACGGCGGCTAAAGCCAGACTGGAAACGGCCGGAGCTACCGCGGAGATTACGTAAAGGCTCGGTCTACTTGAAGGAAGCGCCAAAAAGCTATATAGTTATCGACGGAGAGCACGCCGTTAGGGAGAATATTAGCTATGCCGCAGACGGACTCGGTGGTACTAATGGTGATGGGGGGGCTGTTTATTCTTCTTGGGCTGGGGGCGGTTTTTTGGGACCGCAGTGAGCAGAAAAGCTATTATAATGCTATCTCTAGCCGGACTGATGTACGGGAGTATATGGAGCATTCCCCCGAGCGCCCTGGGCTGGGGGCGCTCAGGATAGGTGGCTGGATAGCCATTACTGTCGGTCTGGTTTTACTTATTATGGGCGGTGCCTTCTGGCTCTGGGGCTGAGGGAGAGATAGCAACTACGGTTTGGGGGCTTTACTCTTTGGTGTCCCCTCAATATCTATCTCGGAGGGTGATACCATCCCGCTGGAGATAACCATTTTCATCGCCTCATCAACCGGTATATCGGTGCGGATAAGCTTGTCTTCAGTGACTATTTCAAGGTAGCCCGAAGTGGGCAAGGGTGCCGTGGGCACATATATGGTGAACAGTTTTTTGCCCGATTTGTCGGCTATTTCATTGGTGATAAAGGCTATCGTCTGCATACCCTCCCTGGGAAATTCTACGAGTACCACCTCTCTGAAAGCAGCCTTATTTAACCCGATCCCGGAGAGTCCTTCAATGACCTGTTTAGCCCCGGTATAGATCTGCCGAAACAACGGTACCCTGGTTAGTAACGACTCGGCGAAGCGGATTAGTCTGCCGCCAATGATATTCTCGGCGACAATGCCGATGAGATATATCAAGACTATGGCAACACCAAAGCCCAGTCCTGTAATTTCCCTGTTGAATATGCCCTCGATCATTGGCTGCAGAATGTTGTCCATGCTGGTAAAGAGCCAGGCCAAAACGGCTACAGCGGCACCGAGGGGCACGACAACTAAAATACCAGCCAGAAAGTGTCTCTTTAG
>DAOWHE010000008.1 GCA_030641585.1 Dehalococcoidales bacterium
CACCCAGGAGGGGTGACCCTACGGAAAGTGCCACAGAAACACACCGCCCCGCTTTAAGTGGGGTAAGGGTGAAATGGTGAGGTAAGAGCTCACCAGCAGCTGGGTGACCAGTTGGCTGGGTAAACCCCATCCGGAGCAAGACCGAATAGAGGGACCTAAGGACGCCCTGCCTGTCCCCGGGTTGGTCGCTTGACCCTTACGGCAACGGAAGGGCTAGATGGATGGTCACCGCTCCGAGCAATCGGGGTACAGAACTCGGCTTACAGGTTTACTTGACCTCTTTTCTTTAGTAAAGCCCAGCCATTTGATAGCTGATAGACTGTTTTATAGAACACTTAGGGAGGAGCAAGTCCAATGTCAAAGAAAGTAAAACTTACGGTGGTAACCCTGTTACTCTTGGCTAGCCTTGTTCTGTCTTATGGCATTGGCTATGTCACCGGTAGCGAAGCCGTTCTGGAACCTCAGGGTTTTGAGAGTGTAGAACAGGCATGGAACATCATCCTCCGTGACTATGTAACAAAGGATGAGATTGATGTTGACCTGCTTGCTCAGGCGGCCATTGAGGGTATGGTGGAGGCTTTGGATGACCCCTATACCTCCTATCTGGATTTTGAAGCCTACCAGTTGAGCCTGGGTGATCTGGAAGGGAAATTTGAGGGTATCGGCGCCGAGGTGGCAATAAGGGATGGGCAGCTGACGGTGATTGCTCCTATGGCTAGTTCACCAGCGGCTGAGGCGGGTATCAGGGCTGGTGATGTCGTCTTGGAGATTGATGACAAGCCCACTTTAGGGATGAGCCTTACTGAAGCAGTGCTTAATGTCCGTGGACCCAAAGGAACATCAGTCAGGCTGCTTATCCTTCACCAGGATGAGACCGAGCCCGTGGAAATTGAGGTAACAAGAGGGGAGATTGAGATAGCCAGTGTTCACTTTGAGATGATGGGTGACATCGCTTATATTCGTATCAGCCAGTTTGGCGTGAAGACCAATGAAGAGCTTGAGCCGGTGCTGGTGACTATGGCCGAAGAAGCGGCTACCGGTATCGTTCTTGACCTGCGCCACAACCCGGGCGGTTTACTTGACACAGTGGTTAATGTCACCAGCCGCTTCTTGGAAGAGGGTGTCGTTGTTATCATCAGGGATAATGAGGGAAAGCAGGAAGTGATTAAAGTGAGTCCCCAGAAGGTAACCACAGAGTTGCTCATGGTAGTTCTGGTTGATGTTGCTAGCGCCAGCGGCAGCGAGGTAGTGGCTGGGGCTCTTCAAGACCACGCCCGGGCTATCATTGCTGGCAGTACCACCTTTGGCAAGGGTAGTGTCAATATCCTCAATGAGCTTGGAGATGGTTCTGGGTTGTATATTACTACCGCTCGCTGGCTGACCCCTGATGGTAACCTTATAGAGGGGGAGGGGATAACCCCGGATTATGAGCTTACCGGAGAGGATGCTATCCAGTGGGCTATAGACTACCTGCATGGCAGCAAGTGAGAGTGAGGAAAGAACCTAAGGTTAAAAGGGTGCTAAAACACTTGCAAGGTGTTGATATGATGTGTATAATATACATAAGTAACTTTGAGGAGGTTAAAGTAGATGAAGATTGTGAACCTGTGTGAATCGGGTGGTTGTTGTCCGGTGGTCAAGATAAGTGATGAGCAGGTGGAGATAGGGGAAAAGGGCAACAACTGCATCTTGAAGAAAAGCGAGTGGGAAGTCTTGAAGAAGAAGATACTAGACAAAGAGATTTAGTCTAGGTCTGAATGTTGTGACGCCATGAGTGAGGGGTAGAGCTAATTGCTCTGCCTCTCATTTGTTTTAGGCAGGGTACGAGAGAGAAGGGCAAACTACCTTGGCCTTTCACTATTTGACCGCTTTATTCTTAATAACCTATAATCCTTTTAGACATAATCTGAGGCAGAAGTTAATCTTAAGATAAAACAATGGATGTGCTAGAGCAACTCGCAGAATTAAAAGTAAGGGCGCTTGGGGAGTTGGCTGACATAGACGATGCCAGAGAACTGGAATCCTGGCGGGTCTGTTATCTGGGTAAGAAAAGCCGGCTGACTGCAGTTCTGCGTAACCTGGGTGAGCTGCCCCTATCCGAGAAGAAAAGCGTTGGCGCTGGTGCCAACAGGCTCAGGGTTGAACTGGAGAGTAATCTGGAGCAAAAGAAGCGGGCTCTCCGCGAAGCGAAGCTGGCATCATCCGTCCAAAAGGAAGGCCTTGATATTTCCCTGCCCGGTTATCCCTTTCCCGTAGGTCGTTTGCACCCGGTTACTCAGACCATCCATAAAATAAATGACATTTTTACCTCCATGGGCTTTCAGGTGGTGGAGGGACCGGAGGTGGAGTGGGATTACTACAATTTTGAAGCCCTAAACATTCCCGAGGAGCACCCGGCCCGTGATACCATGGCAACGCTCTGGATAGACTATGAAAAAGATAGCAACCAGAGACAGATGCTGCTACGTACTCATACCTCCCCGATGCAGATTCGGTTTATGGAGAAGGTACGCCCGCCGCTTCGAATAGTTGTGCCGGGCAAGGTATACCGCTATGAAGCGACTGATGCCACCCACATACCGATGTTCCATCAGATTGAAGGCCTGGCAGTGGATGAGGGCATCACTATGGCTGACCTTAAAGGGACGCTCTACGAGTTTTCTCGCCGTTTCTTTGGCAAAGATAGAAAGGTGCGCTTCCGCTGTGACTACTTCCCCTTTGTTGAGCCTGGGGTTGAGATGGCCATTGAGTGTGCTGTCTGTAAGGGTGAGGGCTGCCGCTTGTGTGGTTCAAGTGGTTGGATTGAAATACTGGGCGCCGGCATGGTTCACCCCGAGGTGCTTAGACGGGTAGGTATTGACCCTGAGGTGTATACCGGCTTTGCCTTCGGCATGGGCATTGAGCGTATCCCGATGCTTCGCTACGGGATTGATGATATTCGCTTGTTTTATAGTAGCGACCTTAGATTCTTAAGGCAGTTTTAATATGAAAGTCCCACTAAAGTGGCTTAAAGAATATGTAGCTGTTACCCTGCCGGTGACTGAACTGGCTGAGCGGCTGGCGATGGCCGGCACTGAGGTAAAGGGGACGGAGGTAATCGGCGGCAAGTGGGAGAATATCCTTGTCGGCGAGGTAATTACTGTTGAGCCTCATCCCAATGCCGACCGCCTCCGTCTGGTTACCGTAGAGTTGGGTACCGAGCAGCCGACGGTTGTCTGCGGAGCGCCAAATCTCAGGCTTGGCGATAAGGTAGCCTTTGCCCGTGTCGGCGCTGAGCTTATAGATGGTCACAGTGGGCAAAAAATCATCCTAAAACCAGCTAAAATTCGTGGTGTTGTCTCTAGTGGCATGGTCTTATCGGAAAAAGAGCTTGGCATCTCCGATATCCATGAAGGTATCATGGTCTTGCCCCCTGAGGCACCAGTGGGCGCACCGCTGGCTGAGTGTCTGGGTGATACTATTTTTGACCTGGATATAACGCCTAATCGCCCTGACTTACTCTCGGTAATCGGTGTTGCCAGGGAGGTAGCGGCTCTGACCGGCGAGGAGCCCTCTATTCCCGAAGTTAGCTATGAAGCAAAGGGAGCTCCAATAGAGGAGCAGGTATCAGTAGAGATTGCTGCTCCCCAGCTGTGCTCCAGGTACTCGGCCAGCTTAATTTATGGGATAAAGATAGCAGAGTCTCCCCGGTGGCTTAAATCAAGGCTGCTGGCCTCGGGTATGCGTCCCATAAATAATATTGTGGATGTTACTAACTACGTTATGCTGGAATACGGGCAGCCGCTACATGCCTTTGACTTTTTTAAGCTCTGGGGTAATAAGAAAATTATAGTGCGCCGGGCAGGTGGTGGTGAAGTTATGGTCTCCCTGGACGGGGTAGAGCGGGCTCTTCAAGGGGATATGCTGGTCATTGCCGATGAGAAACAGGCGGTAGCTATTGCCGGCGTTATGGGTGGTGCCAGTAGCGAGGTAAGCCAGGAAACCACCTCAATCCTTTTAGAATCGGCAAATTTTGCCCCGGCCAGTATTCACCATACCAGCAGTAGCCTGCGTCTGATAAGTGAATCCAGTATGCGCTTTGAGAGGGGTATTCGTCCTGAGCTAACCCTGCTGGCGCTTAAGCGGGCGACACAGCTGATTTTGCTCTTGGCTGGTGGTGAAGCGGCTAAAGGACTTATTGACGTCTATCCGGGCAGAAAAGAGCCAGAACCTATCAGCCTGTCAACTGAGCGGCTAGAGCGCCTCTTAGGTGTTGAGTTCAGCCCGCAGCAGATAGTAGCTGCGCTCACTTCCTTAGGCTTTAATTGTGAGCCGACCTCTTCGGCTTCAGAATTCCGGGTGAGGGCCCCATACTGGCGGAGTGATATACACCTTGAGGCTGACCTCATAGAGGAGGTGGCCCGCATTGTCGGCTATGACAAGATTCCGACCACCATGCTCAGCCGTTCACTGCCCAGGCAAGACCCTGAGCCCGGCCTCGGTCTTAAAAAGAAAGCAGGTCAGAGCCTCGTTGGTTACGGTTTTCAGGAGGTGATTACCTATTCACTGACCGGTCGGGAAATGCTGGAGAAGGCGCTGCCCGGGTCTGGCTCTCTTAAAGCCCTGCCCCTGCGTGTGGCTAATCCGATGACAGCAGACCAGGAGTATCTGCGCACCAGCCTCAGAGGTAACCTTCTGGCTGCCCTGGCAGCCAACAGGCGGCACGAAGACGGGCCTATCAGGCTTTTTGAGCTGGGCAGGGTATATCTAGCTCGCCATAACGATTTACCTGATGAATCGGAGATACTTAGCGGTCTTTTAAGCAGTACCGGGCTGGAAAAGTCATGGCCCGGCGGGGATGAGCCCTTTAGTTTCTTTGATGCCAAGGGGGTGGTGGAGGGTTTGCTTACCCGGCTGGATGTTACCCCCAGCTTTGAGGAGGCTGGTGATGAGGGTCTGCGCCCGGGCGCCCAGGCGGCTGTAGTGGTCGCCGGTAATAAATTGGGGGTTGTTGGTGAGTTACACCCTAAAGTAGCCGAGGCTTTTGAAGTATCCGGGGCGGTCTATCTCTTTGAAATTAACCTGACGGCGCTTTTACCCTATACTATTGGTCATAAGGTTTTCCAGCCGATACAGCGCTTTCCGGCAGTGGTCCGGGATATAGCACTGGTTGTTGATGTCGGACTGAGCCACCGTCAGGTAGTGGACGTTATCAGGGGCTTCCCCCTGGTGCAAAAAGTAGCTTTGTTTGATGTCTATAGCGGTAAGCAGGTGCCAGTGGGCAAAAAGTCCCTCGCCTACCGGCTCACCTTCCAGTCTTCGACTCACACCTTAACTGACGAAGAAGCCAACAAGGTTCAGCAGCAAATCCTGGCTAAGCTATCAAGTGAGCTTGGTGCCAGTTTGCGAAGCTGATATTAGCTTGAGACGTTTAATCAAAGGGGTGTTTAAGAGGGGCGAAGCCCTAGAGGGCTCAAGCCCGAAGGGTAGATAAACTATCGCTTAATAAGCTCCTTGAGCCTTCCAGCTGCTTCCTTAAGTAGCACAAGCTTAGACTTTTTCTCTCCCCGCCACTTTACCTCTACGCTCCCTTTCTCCAGTGTGCGGGGGCTGATGGTAACCCGGATGGGTATTCCCAGAAGGTCGGCATCGTTGAACTTGACTCCCGGTGACTCGCCCCGGTCATCAAGAAGCACTTCTAAGCCCTGTGCCTCAAGCTCGGTATAAAGCTTTTCGGCTGCTGTCCTAACCTCGGGGTTCTCCAGGTACAGGGGACAGAGATAGACTTGATATGGGGCGATAGATGGCGGCCAGATAATACCCTTGTCGTCATGGCTGTGCTCTATGACGGCGGCCATAAGTCTGCCCAGACCGATGCCGTAGCAGCCCATGACAATAGAGCGGGAGATACCACTGGCGTCGGTGTAAAGTGCCCCCAGTTTCTCACTTACGAAGGTACCCAGCTTGAAGACATGCCCCACCTCAATGCCGTGCGTAGATAATAATTTGCCATTGCATCTAGGGCAGCCTTCTCCGGCACGAGCCAGGGCTATATTTGCTATGAGGTCAATCTTGAAATCTCTCGGATAGTTGATATTCCTGAGATGGGTATCGGCTTTATTGGCGCCGGCGACGAAGTTTGTGCCGGTGGTTATGGAATCATCGGCAATAACCTTGATGCCGCTTAAGCCTACCGGTGAGGCTGAGCCGGCAATGATACCGGACTCTATTACCTCGGCTTCGCTGGCTATACGCAGCTCGGAGCAGTGCAGAATGTTTTTCAGCTTTATCTCGTTGACCTCAAGGTCGCCCCTGATAGTGATAAAGACCAGCTCTCCGTCGGCGATGTAGAAGACCGCTTTAAGGGTTTGGCTCTGGGGCACCTTTAGAAAATTGGACACTTCTTCAATGGTATAGGAGCCCGGTGTTTTCACTTTTTCCAGTGGCAATGGCTGACCACTATCTACTCTGCCCTTCATGCTTTCAGCTTTCTCGGCGTTGGCTTCGTACTTACAGCTATCACAGTGGATGATTTCGTCTTCGCCGCTTTCGGCGATGACCATGAATTCGTGGGACTCCTTGCCACCGATGGCGCCACTGTCGGCTTCAACAAGCATGGTAGGTAGCCCGCAGCGAGTGAAGATATTGCGGTAGGCGTTTAGCATCTTCTTATAGCTCTGGTCCAGTCCCTCTTTGTCGGTATCAAAGCTATAGAGGTCTTTCATGGTAAACTCTCTGACTCGTATCAGCCCGCCTCTGGGTCTTGGTTCGTCACGGAACTTGGTCTGAATCTGGTATAGTAGTAGCGGCAGGTCACGGTAGCTCTGCGCGTTGCGGCTGACCAGGTCGGTGATGACCTCTTCGTGGGTTGGACCCAGCACCAGTTGGCGCTCCCGGCGGTCAGAAAGCGAAAAAAGTCCTTTACCAAAGCTTGCATCCCGCCCCGTTTTCTGCCACAGCTCAACCGGCTGGAGAACCGGCATAGACAGTTCCTGTCCGCCGGCTTTATCCATCTCGTCGCGGATTATAGCCTCTATATTCTTAAGCACCCTCCAGGCTAGGGGCAGATAGGAATAGACGCCAGCCGCTAGCTGATGTATCATACCGGCTCTGATTAAGAGCCGGTGGCTTGCGGTATCCGCCTCGGCTGGTATCTCTCTCTGGGTCTTACCGAATAACTTTGATAGACGCAATTTTTACTCCTTGGTTATTATATCACTTTAGAGGTTTATTGATTTAGTTAGCAACCCACTCCCTTTATCCCCCTCCCTTGTAAGGGAGGGGGAGGAGGTTTAATGAAGGGGCTAGCCTCTTCAAACTCCCCCTTAATCAGGCGGGTAAGAACTAGTCTTAAAAGATTTAGTACTGCATACCTCACAACCTTCAGGGATTTAGCCTGATTCCATCCTCTCCCCATAAGAGGTTGCCCTCCGTATCTATCCTCTGCACATATGATCTCTCTGACTTAAACATGGATTTTCCACTGCCCCAGACAATAACAGCCCCTCCATACCCGTCGCAGGCTATGGCATGAGTACCTCCAGTTGTGAATATTATCCCGTCGTCAGGCCACATGGTTCTGCCGTCAGCGTCTATTTTCTGGGCACGAGTCCCGAAGGTCACAATGGCTCCTTCCGAGCCATCACTCACCGCCGTGCGTGGCCAGAAGCTCGAACTGGTTTCGATATAGCAGACCTCTTCCCCACCCGGCTGCCACTTGATGCTGCCGTCGGCATCTATCTTCTGGACGTATATGCTCATCAGCCACTTACGCAGGTCTTCCCAGATGACGATAGCACCGCTGGCACCGTCACTTATAAC
>DAOWHE010000021.1 GCA_030641585.1 Dehalococcoidales bacterium
CACGCTCTGCCTTCCTTGACTGGCGGCACGAGGGACAGCGCTTTGGCTCATTAGTAAATCCTTTGTTCTGGAAAAACTCTTGCTCCTCAGCACTGAAGGTGAAGGTAGCCCCGCAATCGGAACACTGGAGAGACTTGTCCTGAAAACTCATTGAATGACCTCCTCTCTTCTAAATTTAGTTAGAGTTTGGTCATTCAATACTTAATTAGTCAGAATTGATTTGAAAAAGCTTGTATAACCTAAACTAGAACCACTATCTATTATATACTGAAGGAAGCCTCTTTGCAACACAAGCGTAGGTCCCACTATCTACGAGGTTACTTTTTACAGTGTGATACTTATCTTTGTAGAAACAAAATGATGGTTTGTATCCGCTGTGGCAGCCCCCGGCTCTTTAAACTAAAATCTGTCTTTTAGATTTTTGCGTAGGGCTAGGCGGCGCCAGCCGCCACTCTTAGCCCGCATCTCTTTTATTCGGGGGACATATCTAAGGAGGGGGATTAACAGCAGCAGCAATGAGAAAGCTACATAATCCCCGCGGTGGTAGATTAACCAGGCAACAAAGGGGAAACAGACTAGAGCTATGCTGTAGCTTAGGGTGGGAAAGCGAGTGAGAAGTAGCATCAGGCCGAAGATAGCCAGACCGATGGGGATACCCCAGGGCATGAGGAAGATAAAGACACCGATAAGGGTGGCCCCTCCCCTGCCACCGCGGAATTTGAGCCAGACTGGAAAGCCATGACCTATCACGGCAGTGGCTCCGGCCAGCATCTCAACCATCACCGGTACTCCCAGCCAGCGGGCTAAAGCAACGGCGGCGGCTCCCTTACCTATGTCCACTGCTAAGACCAGGAGGCCGCTCACTATGCCGACCTTGTAGAAGACATTCATGGCGCCCATATTTTGGCTGCCTACCTCACGGATATCTATCCCCTTTTTCAAGCGTCCGGCGATATAGGCTGAAGGTATGGAGCCGAGTAGGTAGCCGCCTATTATGGCGATGGCAATAGAAAGTGCTTCATTTGTCATAAGCGCTAGCCCCTAAAATAGTTTTTAGTTATCCGGCTTGGTCTGCCGGGGCAAGGTCCAGGATATTGAGCCTGAGTCTCTCTTGCCCGCGCCACTGGTCTAGTTCCAGATTATAGACGATGTCAATAGCTGAATGCACCTCACTTAGGCAGTTGCCCAGGCCAAAGGCGACCGCGTCCCACACCATGTTGTCCTGCTTCAGCTTTAGTCTTAAGTGTGCTCCATTATTACCCATAAGGCGGCAATCGGCAACCTTTACCTGGCGGCTAAGGAAAGTAGGTAGAGGATTACCCTTACCGAAAGGAGCCAACTTCTGAATTGTCTGAAAGGTGTTACCCGAAAGTGTGCTTAGTGTAACCTGGGCATCAATATCTAGCCGGGGACAAAGCTCTAGACCAGCCAGCTGTGTGGCAGCTAGCTCGGAAAGACGCTCGGAAAGGCGGGGCAGATTCTTGGTTGGTAGAGTAAAACCGGCTGCCTGTGAGTGTCCACCAAAGTGGCTTAAGAAACTGCGGCACTCACTTATGGCTGGAATAATATTAAACTCGGGGATGCTGCGACAGCTAGCGGTACTAAACTGCTCGCCGATTCTGATAACTATAGACGGACGATAGAACTCATTCGCCAGTTTGCCGGCTACCAGTCCAAGGATGCCGGCAGGGTAGTCTTTGTCGCTGGCTATCAGAAGTGGTGACACCCCCTTCTGCGGAAGGGCCAGTATTTGCTCTCTGGCTTTAGCCAGCGCTCTGGTTGTTAGCCTCTGCCTCTCGGCGTTTTTCCCTTCCAGCCAAATAGCCAGCTCTTTTGCCTCGTCTGGTGAGTCGGTTATCAGCAGTTTATAGCTGGTCATAGAATGATCCAGTCTACCGGCGGCGTTTAAGCGTGGCCCGAGAACCCAGGAGATGCTTTCCGAGCTAAGGCTGCCGGGACTCAGTCCGGCCAGGGTGGTCATCTCTCTAATTCCAGGTCGGGGGACGGTATTTAGTAGCTTAAGCCCTTGCGTAACCAG
>DAOWHE010000102.1 GCA_030641585.1 Dehalococcoidales bacterium
ATGTTTTAGCTTTTATTGGGTAACCCCATCCCCTTTAAGCACCCAGGAAAATCTTTGATTTTCCTGGGGACCCGCTTTATCCCCTTCCCCCTGGGAAGGGGAAGATATTTTTGTAAGAGGGGCTTCGCCTCTCTAAGACTTTCCTAATTACTACTTACCTAACGCCTCTTTCCTTAAAATCTCGGCTTTGTCGGTCTTTTCCCAGGGCAGGTCAAGGTCGTCTCTGCCGAAGTGCCCGTAAGAAGCGGTCTGCCTGTATATGGGACGGCGCAAGTTAAGGGTCTTAATGATGGCTCCCGGTCTAAGGTCAAAGTGCTTATTTATCAGCTCAAGCAAGACATCCTGGCTGACTTTGGCGGTGCCAAAGGCTTCAACAGAGACAGATAACGGGTGGGCAACACCAATAACATAGGCAATCTGGACTTCCAGCCGCTCGGCCAGCCCGGCGGCAACCAGATTCTTGGCGATGTAGCGAGCCATATAGGTAGCCGAACGGTCAACCTTGGTCGGGTCCTTACCTGAGAAAGCACCGCCGCCGTGGCGGGCAATACCGCCATAGGTATCGACCAGAATCTTGCGGCCGGTAAAGCCGGTATCAGATACCGGACCACCGAACACAAATCGGCCGGTAGCGTTAACGAAAAATCTGGTTCTATCATCTATCAGTGATGCCGGGACAACCTTCTTAATTACATGCGAAATTATGTCCTGCTCTATCTGCTCATGGCTGACATCGGGGTTGTGCTGAGCACCGATTACTATGCTGTCCACTCGCTTTGGGGTGCCATTACTATATTCTACAGTCACCTGTGATTTACCATCTGGCCGCAGATAGGGTAGGCTTTTATCCTTCCTCACCTGAGCCAGCCGCCGGCACAGCTTGTGTGCCAGGGAAATGGGCAGTGGCATAAGCTCCGGAGTCTCCGTGCAGGCGAAGCCGACCATCATTCCCTGGTCGCCGGCACCGATTTCATCAAGCTCACCAGCAATTGAGCCTGTCTTTACTTCCAGCGATTTATCCACCCCCAGGGCAATATCTCTGGACTGCTCATTAATAGAGACCATCACCCCGCAGGCTTCATAATCAAACCCGTATTCGGGATTGGTGTAGCCAATATCACGAATCACTTCACGAGCTACACGGGGAATATCAATATAGCAACTGGTAGTAATCTCCCCCAGAACAATGACCAGTCCGGTGGTCACCGCCACCTCGCAGGCCACCCTGGCAAGAGGGTCATTCTTTAGGATTTCATCTACAATGGCATCTGATATCTGGTCGCATAGTTTATCAGGGTGCCCCTCGGTAACCGATTCCGAGGTAAGCATATATTTGGCTGAGTTCTTAAAGCTACTGGTCATTTGGCCTCCTTTTAGGTTCCTTCTTGCCAGCTAGATAGGTATTCTTTTTGCTCTGCTGTAAGAGCGTCAATCTCAATACCCATAGAGCTAAGTTTTAGCTGGGCCACCTGTTTATCAATCTCCTGAGGTACCGGGTAGACCTTGGCTTCAAGTTTTCCCCGGTTCTTTGCCATATACTCCAGGCACAAAGCCTGGTTGGCAAAGCTCATATCCATAACACTGGCCGGATGCCCTTCAGCCGCTGCCAGATTGATTAACCTACCCTCACCCAGTAGATATAGGTGGCGTCCGTTATTTAAGGTGTAGTCATCAACAAAGGCTCGTATGCGTCGTTTGCCAACAGCCATGGCCTCCAGGGCTGGAATATCAAGTTCTACATTAAAATGACCGCTGTTAGCCAGAATGGCCCCATCCTTCATTACCTCTAGATGGGATTTAGTAATGACGTGCTTATCACCGCTAACAGTAATGAAGATATCTCCGACCTTAGCTGCCTCAAGCAGCGGCATGACCTGCGCGCCGTCCATCATTGCTTCTAAAGCACGGACTGGCTCCACCTCGGTGATGATTACCTGGGCACCCAGCCCTCTGGCTCTCAGGGCTATACCATGCCCACACCAGCCATAACCGCAAACGACTACTTTTTTACCTGCCCACAGGATGTTGGTCGCCCGGGTGATACCATCAATGGTGCTCTGCCCGGTGCCATAGCGATTGTCAAACAGGTACTTGGTCTGGGCATCATTGACGGCAATTATGGGGTATCTTAGTTTGCCGGCTCTTTCCAGACTGCGTAGCCTTAAAACACCAGTGGTAGTTTCCTCAGTGCCGCCGATAACATTTTTGATTAGCTCTCTTCGTTTGCTGTGCAGGGTGCTAACCAGGTCAGCACCATCGTCTACAGTAAGCTGTGGCTTATGGTCCAGGGTAGTATTGAGATGTTTATAGTAGGTTGCCTCATCCTCCCCCTTGATGGCATTGGTAGGGATGCCATATTCGGTCAGGGCGGCGGCAACATCATCCTGAGTGCTCAAGGGGTTGGAGGCACATAGAATAGTGTCAGCGCCTCCCTCCTTCAGCGCCAGAGCCAGGTTAGCCGTTTCGGTGGTAACGTGCAGGCAGGCTGAGATTCGGATAGCCTTAAAAGGCTTCTCGGTAGCAAATCTCTCCTTAATTAGCTTTAGCACTGGCATCTCGCGGCTGGCCCATTCAATCCGTCGTCTGCCGGTTTCCGCCAGTGATGGGTCTTTAATATCGTATTGGTTTTTAATCTACCTTACCCCCTTTGGATTTTATTATGTAACCCTTCCCCTTTAATCCCTCTCCCTTGATAAGGGAGAGGGAAATGTTTATGTTAGAGGGGTTTCGCCCTTCTTAGACTCCCCTTTAGGCTACTTTCTAGCTTCCGCTATTTTTGATGAGAGCATCTACATTTTACCGTTTGTTCTCTGGTTTTACCAGGACGAGTTCCCACGGGACCAATCTAGCAATCGTAAACTCGCTAGTTTTGGTTATTTTATATCCGGCATCTTTTACCGCTTCTGCCACATAAATCGGGCGGCAACTGAAATACTTGGGAAACTTCTGATGCAGCCACTCATAGAATCTTATAAACAATGAGTCTTCCTTATCTTTTTTGGTGAGACTGACAACGCAGAGCCTTCCGCTAGGCTTAAGCACCCTTCTTATTTCCCCAAGAACTCTGGGAATATCCGGTGTATCAAAGAGCTCCAGAGTACTTGCCATGTAGACGGCATCAAACTTACTATCCTCATAGGGCATGCTTCTGGCGTCCCCTTCATATAGCTCCACCCGGTTCATCAGCCCGGCTTTTTTAAGCCTTTTTCTACTTATCTTGTGCATCTCAGGTGTTATATCAATACCGTAGGCTTTGCCATTTTTACCGACAGAGTTTGTTATCTCCTTTAACGAATATCCTGTGCCAAAGCCTATCTCAAGCACCACTTCACCGGCTTTAAGTGACAAAAGCTTCAGACCTTTCCTTCTCAGCCCTTTCTCAAATATTCCCTCAACGACAGCATAGAATCGGCTTAAAGCAGCGTAGCCTTTCTTTATCTCCTCCGAGCTTACCGGTACCGGTAATAATACCTTTTTCTGGGTATTGCTCACTAAAGCGCCTCTGGGCAACTTTATAGCCCATAATACTGGCGGTATAAACCCCCGAGCTACTCTGCATTAACCCCTTCTAAAACCTGCCTGACGTTTTTAGAAGTTGGCTGTGAAGTATCAATTATAACACGATTTTGGGCTGGTATTTCTACTACCGGCTCAAATTGCTGCTTCTGTGGCTTATATATCTCCCAGCGTCCGTCTGATACTGAGCCTTGCTCCTTCTATTTCCTTTCCATACCAATGATGTACCAATCTTCAGGCGGGTCGTGCCGGGTGTCAGCTATCAAATGGATGATATCAAGGTTGGGATATAATGCCTTCAAGTCATTTAGGTCCACCCGTTCGAACCGCTTTTTATTGTTGAGGTAGGCTTGTTCAGTTAGTGCATTTGACTCGTAGTCCTCTCTAGTTCGTCTTAGTATCCGTCTGATGGCTAC
>DAOWHE010000026.1 GCA_030641585.1 Dehalococcoidales bacterium
ATATGACCTGAATAGCAATTGACTTTAGGGCTATTTCAACCCCATCCCCTTATATCCCCTTCCCCTTGGGTAAATGGCCCCCTTGAATTGAGTTCAGGCAGTTGCTCTTTGATTTGTACTAGTCCCTGTTGCACCGACCCGATGGGGTCGCCTTGCGTTGGCAAATAGTTATGGATTAAGAGCTTGCTGCTACTGCCCAGCACAGCAAGCTGGGAAGTTACTGAACCAACATCAATGCCCAGATAGACTTTCACCAGCTCTCCTTAGACAGTTACTCGTTGTCGGTTATTTCCTGCTCGCCGCTTACGCTCCAACATGTCGACGAAGGCTTCCAGGCGATTTACTATTCCTGCCTTCCCTGTATGTTCATCATAGGTGATAGTAAGTACCGGGAGCCTTTCTTTTGTTGAAGGCATAATGTTTCGAGCCATTGTCTCCGGTAAGCATCCGAACGGTTCAAGGTGAACCAGGCCATCCCAATCTCTAGCATGTAACACCTTCTCACCTATCGTCTGCCAGCCATCCCCACCCACATGGCGGGAAAGATAGGGCATGGCTGCCTTGTGGCTTTTATCCTGCTCCCGTGACCCGAAAGCGGTGGCAAAGGGGTTGTAGTGGACCATTTTCCAGACGGATTGAGGACGTCTTACCTCAACTCCTAGCTTCCCCAGTTCAATTTCTACGTCCAAATTAGCAAAAGGGTCGATGACAATATAAAATTCGCCAGTAACGCCAATCTTTGGCGGGTCGGGTGAAGATACAGTGGGCAGGCTCGTGAGTTCCTGTAGATACTGCTGCTCGGTTCGCTTGATAACCTGATGGTCTCCAGCGTCGTCTATAGCCTGAAAGGCGTCTCTGTAGACTCGGGTGGCATTGCCCCTGTCCCGCTCTATGGCTCGTATTTTGTATACAAGCTGTTGCAGTTCGTCCAGCGCCCTCAGTTTGGCTATACCAAAACGGAAGCCGGCCATTATTTCTGTTGTAGGAGCTCCATTGGTGAGATATTTCAATATGTGCTTTATCCCAAGACTCTCCTTCATCATCTGAAAGTCATAGCCTAACTCGCGTAGAATCGGCTCCTGAACCTTGTGATAGTAGCCAAAGCGGCAAGGACCGTACTGCCCCATTATCATTACAGTGTCTGCTCCTAGCTCTAAACCCTCAATCATATTACCCAGGGTGAGTTTGAAGGGAAGGCAAGCTGTCTCCGGTGAATATCTAACGCCTAAAGAGAGCGTATGCTGAGTGGTGGGTGGCGGAACGACAAGCTCAATGCCCAACTTGTTAGCCATAGCCTTGATCCCGACCCAAATATCACCCATATGGGGGAAAGTTAGACGCATACTTTTACCTCTCTCCTTTTCCTCCGATATATCATATCAAGAAAGGCTTCCAGTCTGGTAACCAGACCGGCTTCAGCAGTGTGCTCCTCCAGGGTGAGGTTCATAAAGGGGGTATCCCTCAGCCTGGTGGCTCGCCGATGCACCATATCCATCATTAACGAATCAGGTCCGCAGCCGAAAGCTATTATACCAATAACACCATCGGTGCCATTTTGCAAGTAGTGCCCTCCAGCGCCGACGACTTCCTCTTCATATGTCCAATAAGCCCTGCCCACCAATTCAGCTATGGCCGATTCGAGTTCCTCGGTGGTGAGCATCTCCGGGGTTAGCACCTCATTGGCAGCCTGCTCCAGTCGGTGGATTAAGCGATGGTTGATATATTCATCATAGAGAAGGTACGGGTGACCAATTACGGCAATAGTGGCCCGTGTTGAAGTCGGCTGTTTGGCGGGCGTTGAGTGCTCTACCTCAGGTGTGCCTAATATTCTTTCTATTGCCTCGGGTGGTGTCAATCCTTGGCGGGACATTATTTTTCGATAATTCAGGTGGGCTTGCCAGGCAGCCAAGCTAGCTTGCCTGACCTTAAACGGATTCCAGGTAAAATGCCGTCCCAATTGGTAAATAGCTTGATACAGCTTACGTTTCCCCTTGTTAATATCAATCTCTATGTCCAAGATTGGGGGAGATTCAGGGATAACGGCTCTCGTCATATCGGGTAAGCCAAGGAACTTAGAGCAGTTGAAAACGTTATTTTGCACGCTGCGGACAGCCGGAATGAAAATCCAGTCGCACTTTTCTACTAGGGAAAGAACGTGCCCTAGAAAAACCTTTACCGGTAAACAGGTATCAGCTACTACCCGAGCCGAACCTTCGGCTAGCATAGCTTGAGTGGTTGGTGGTGAAACCACCACTTCTGCTCCTAGTTCCTCAAAGAAGGTCTGCCACATAGGGTAGTATTGGTAGTAGAGTAGAGCCCTGGGAATGCCTATTCTTATCATTTTCCTTGCTTAAATTCCCTTTTGAGCTTGCTGCTACTGTTCAGCACAGCCAGCTTGGTAGTTACTGAACCAACATCAATGCCCAGATAGACTTTCACCAACTCTCCTTATTCCGCTATTCGGTGCCTGTTATCAGCCCAACTTACCCTTCTATATTATACCTCATTATACCTCAGCTCGGGAAGGAAGGGTAGTAGCAGCCTGGTGTCCCTACACGTGGCAGTCATGTATTTTCAAAAATTCTTCTTTTACTCTGGTGAGGGTCTCCGGGCTGGACAGCAAATCAACCACTGTTGTTGCCAGCGCCTTGGCGGCGTCAATCATTCCCTTCATGCCTGTCCCGGAAGCAGCTGCCGAAGCGAACTGGGGAGAATGACTGGTTACTTCTGCTGGAGCTATGGCAACGAAGGGATGGATGCTGGGTACTAGCTGGCTGACATTGCCCATATCGGTTGAACCGAAGGTTTGGCTGGGGTCGTAGAGCTTCACCTTGCGCCCCAGGGAGCGCATATTTTCAGCAAATAGCCGGGCCATTATCAGGTTATTACACATCGGGGCATATTGTAGCTTGCCCCAGCTGTACTGCAGGCGAGCACCGCTGGCGGTAGCGGCACCCAAAAAGCAGTTTAGCACTTTCTGTTTTAGTGCCTCAAGGTAGGTTTCATCCTTGGCGCGCACTAAAAAACTTGCGGCGCTGTGAGCCGGGACAATGTTGGTCGCCTGGCCACCATCGGTAATAATGCCGTGGATGCGGGCTTTATCCTTAATGTGCTGTCTGAGTGAGTTTATGCCGTTAAATGACTGGAGCATTGCTTCCAGGGCGTTGATGCCTGCTTCAGGGTTGGC
>DAOWHE010000038.1 GCA_030641585.1 Dehalococcoidales bacterium
CCCCTTTCGTTCGCCACTACTCAGGGAATAATCTCTTTTCCTCAGGGTACTGAGATGTTTCACTTCCCCTGCTTACCTCCTCCCAGCCTATGTGTTCAGCTGGGGGTGCTCCGGCTTTACCAGAGCGGGTTGCCCCATTCGGGAATCCCCGGCTATGCTTGCTAGACAGCTCACCGAGGCTTATCGCAGCCTTACCGCGCCCTTCATCGGCCCTTGATACCAAGGCATCCACCGTACGCCTTTTCCCGCTTGACCTGCTTCAGATTTGATATTAGTCCAATATTCAATTGTTAAGGTGCTATAAATAAAAAAACAGCTTGGTGATTGCTCACCAAGCCACGAGCTTAGCTTCTAGTCACCGGTTTCTTTACTTTATGTAGCAGCCTTCTTCATCTATAAAACTTCTACCTCAGAAGGTAATTTATATACTAGCATAAAATAAAATGTTTGTCAATAGTATATCCGCTAGCTCTCAGTTAAGGTCAGGAAGCTAGTAGGAATCCCGATAAATCTGGGCAATGGCTTTAGTATCAAGCCGCCGGGGATGGCTTCTAAGCTGAGTAGCTGTTCTTACGGCACTATCAGCCATCTCTCCGATGCTTAAAGGCTCAATACCAAGCTCCCGCAGCTTAAGCTTCATGCCTATCTTCTTGAGCCATTTCTCGGTAGCCATTATGCCATCTGGCTCGTCAAAGACATTCTGCCCAAGAGAATTAAATCTCTGCTGCCCTACCGGGAAGGTGTATCTCATCCAGGCGGGAAGGAGGGCGGCCAGGCCATCGCCATGGGCAATATCGTAGTAGCCGCTTAACGCGTGTTCAATACCGTGAAGGGTCATAGCCCCACCACCACCGCCCAGTGAGACAAATGGTGAGCAGGCAATAGTGCTAAGCCAGGAAAGCTGACTACGAGCCTTAATATCATCCGGCCGAACCAGCACCAGTGCTAAATACTTTACCACCAGCCTCATTAATGTCTCCAGAATGCCATCAGTCAGCGGCGAGGGTCTCTCAGAGGTAAGATAAGGCTCTACTAGGTGGCAGAAGATATCCACTCCCCCCTGTGCCGTTGGCTTAGCTGGCAGGGTAAGTGTCAGCTCAGGGTCAACAATGGAAACCTCAGGAAAAAGATGGGGACCGGCGAGGACACATTTCTCGTGTGTCTCCCAGTTGGTAAGCACAGCGCCACTATTTGCCTCGGAGCCGCTGGCGGCTACAGTCGGCACCAGAATAAGTTTTGGCACCGCGCCCATAGGTGCAGCCCCAATCTCAATATAATGCCATATTGGCCTGGTGCCGGCGCTGGCTAGTGCTATCCCCTTAGCCGCATCCATGGCACTGCCACCACCCAGCCCGATAACAAGCTCAACCCCAGCCTCCCTGGCGAGCCTGGCGCCTTCGTCTACTATTGTGGCACGAGGGTTGGGCTTCACTTTATCGTAGACCAGAGTCTCCACCCCATTGCTCTTAAGGTCGTGAGTAACCCTGTCTAGTACCCCGGCCTTACGCAGGCTGCTGGTGCCGGTAATCAGGATAGCCTTTCGCCCGATTTTCCCAGCCTCTACCCCCAGCCGGGCAAGACTGCCGCAGCCAAAGATAATCTTTGTTGGCAAATACAATGTGGTTATCATAGGCATATAATAACATGGCATGAGTAGAAAAGCGCAAGCCTTTAAATGGTAATCTGCCGCCAGAGCTACTTAGTAAAAGTGCCGGGCTATTCTATGCGCCGGCGAGCTTTAAACCATTTTTGCTTCTGCTCAAGCCTCACCTGCTCATTAGTAGGCTTATAACCAGTAAGGAAGTTGTCCCTAAAAGAGTTAAAGGTATTATTCAGAATGGCAGCCCTGACCTCATGCATCAAGTTAGAGATGAAGCTCAGGTTATGGATGGTAGCCAGCCGGTAGGCCAGCAGCTCATCACACCGAAACAGGTGATGAAGATAGGCGGCAGAAAAGCTACGACAAGTATAGCACTGGCATTCCGGGTCAAGCGGCTTTTCCATCCGGCTATAGACGCTGTTGCTGATATTCACCCGCCCCCGCCGGCTAAAGAGGGCGCCATTTCGGGCGACACGGGTCGGCAGAGCACTGTCAAAGACGTCTATCCCTCTTGATACCGCCTCAATAATATCTTCCGGGGAGCCAACCCCCATAAGGTAGCGTGGCTTATCCTCCGGCAGCAGAGCTACTGTTTCTTCAACCATGGCCAGGGTTACTTCCTTTGGCTCACCAATGCTTAAGCCACCGATAGCATAGCCAGAGAAGCCCAGCGAGGTGAGATACTGGGCTGACTTGCGCCTGAGCTCGGCAAAGACTCCCCCCTGCACAATAGCATATAGCGCCTGGTTACTACGCTGGTGAGCCTTCTGGCACCTAGCCGCCCACTCATGAGTCCGCTTCATCGCCATCTGCACCCTTTCAAAGCTGATATCACTGGCCGGACACTCATCCAGAACCATAATAATATCGGCGCCAAGGGTCTCCTGGAACTGGATAGCTAGCTCAGGGGTAATAAAGTGCTGGCTGCCATCAATATGAGAGCGAAATACAACCCCCTCATCGCTGACCCGGCTCAAGGGGGCCAGGCTGAATAGCTGGTAACCGCCGCTATCGGTAAGAATGGCACCATTCCAGGCCATAAAGCGGTGCAGGCCGCCCATCTTTTCAATTACAGAGATACCCGGCCTAAGATAGAGGTGGTAGGTATTGGCCAGGACCATGGAGATGCCGATGTCACTTAGCTCCTCCGGAGTCAGTGTCTTAACCGTAGCCTGGCTACCCACCGGTATAAATACCGGCGTCGGTACTACGGCGTGTGGTGTCAGGAGCTCCCCAGCACGGGCGTTACTATCCGTGCCTGACTTTAGTAGATGAAAGCTACTTAGACTGCTTACCAAAGAGCATCCCCTCCAAACTCTTTATTGGGTGTGGCATAGCTGTCAAGCCGAGGACTAGCTAGTAGTGGCTTCTATAAATACCCGTTATGCCCCTCATCCAGGTAGGCTTGCAAAATGATGGCAGCGGCTATGGCATCGTCTCTACTTTCTTTTCTGGCTCTTTTAGTATTAGCCGCTCGCATCAAGCGTCTAGCCGATACCGTGGTCAAGCGCTCATCCCTGAACACTATAGGAATTTCCGTATGACTACGTAGTTTCTGGGTAAAGGCCTTTACCTTCTCCGCCTGCTTACCCAAGCTGCCATCCAAAGAGCGTGGCAGACCGACTATAGCCCGCACAACATTATGCTGGTTAATAATACTGGTAATAGTCTCAGCGTCGGCTAAATCATCCTTTCGGTTGATGATAGTAAGCGGGCTGGCTAGTACTCCGCTGGGGTCACTCAAGGCCACCCCAATCCTCTTATCGCCAATATCAAGACCTAAACTGCGCGCTATATTTACCTCCTGCCGCCTTAACAGCGGGGTTACGAGCTATGAATCAAGCCTTTGACCAGCTTTATGGCCTCGTCCAATTTACCTTTATCCTTACCGCCACCCTGGGCCAGGCTGGCTTTGCC
>DAOWHE010000089.1 GCA_030641585.1 Dehalococcoidales bacterium
AAACTGCGCGCTATATTTACCTCCTGCCGCCTTAACAGCGGGGTTACGAGCTATGAATCAAGCCTTTGACCAGCTTTATGGCCTCGTCCAATTTACCTATATCCTTACCGCCACCCTGGGCCAGGCTGGCTTTGCCGCCGCCACCTCCCCCAGCTACACCAGCCACCCTGCTTACTATATCTGCGGCATGGTAACCCTTTTTAACCAAATCCGGGGTCACCACCGCCAGGAAAACAGGCCTATCTTCATAGACCGTGCCCAAGACTACGACCACACTTTTCAGTCGCTGCCTCAAGAAGTCAGCCATTTCCCGTAAGGTCTCCAGTCGGCAGGGTGATACCTGGGCGGCTAATACCTTTATCCCATCAACTATTTCCGCCCTAGGCAGCAAAGACTCAGCCTCTCTCTTAGCCAGTCCCTTCTCCAGAGCCTGAGCTCGCTTAAACTCTTTTTCCACCTCAGCCAGCTTACTAGAGACTTCATCCGACAGGCTATCAACCTTCTCTTTAATTGCTTCCTCAGCCCCCCGACCGGTAACAGCTTCAATACGGCGCAATCCAGCCCCAATGCTACTTTCGCTAATAATATGAAAGAAGCCAATCTCTCCAGTGGCAGCGACATGGGTGCCGCCACATAGCTCGGCTGAAATAGGCGGTCTACCGATTCTAATCACACGGACCACATCACCATATTTCTCATCAAACAGGGCTATCGCCCCTTCCTCTATAGCTACCTTATATGGTATCTCCTCATCATATACGGCTAGATTCTGGCGAATTCTGTCATTGACAATGCGCTGCACTTCGCCTATTTCCTCTTTGGTCATGGCGGCAAGGTGGGAAAAGTCAAACCTCAGTCGGTCAGGCGCCACCAGTGAGCCTCTTTGTTGAACATGCTCGCCTAAAACCTGGCGAAGAGCAAGCTGGAGCAAGTGGGTAGCCGTATGATTACGGGCAATATCAAGCCGTCGTTCCTTATCCACCTCAGCTTCCACCTCATCCCTCACCTTAAGGCTGCCTTCAGCAATATGTCCCTGGTGAATAGTTATGTTTGATGGTAACTGAATAGCATTAGTGACCAAAAAACGCCCTGAGGAACTCCGTATCTCACCGGTATCGCTCACCTGTCCGCCCATCTCTCCGTAGAAGGGCGTAGTTTCCAGAATGACGCCTGCCTCCTGCCCTTGTTGTATTTTGTCTGCGGACTTATTATCAACCAGGATAGCAACGATATTTGAGCTTTGTTTAAGGTCTCGATAGCCGGTAAAGGTAGTTGCCTCGAGTTTGCCCTCAAGCCCGGCCATTTCTTTTCCCCTTAGTTCAAATTTATGGCTGGCTCTGGCTCTCTCCCTCTGTTTTGCCATCAATGCCTCAAAGCCTTCTTGGTCTAGAGAAAGACCGCGCCCAGCGACAATCTCTTCTGTTAGTTCCACAGGAAAACCGTAGGTATCATAGAGCTTAAACGCCTGCTTAGCAGGGAACTTACCTATTTTTTTGATGGCTTCTTCCCCCATGATTTCATCTAAAAGTTCCAGACCAGTGCTCAGCGTCTCACCAAACCCGACCTCTTCAAGCTCAATTACCCTGAGAATAAAGTCCTGCCTCTGGACTATTTCCGGGTAAATATGCCCCATCTGCTGGATAGTCGTCTTAGCTGTTTCAGCCAGGAACGGCTTTTCCAGCCCCAGCCTCCGCCCGAAGAGGGCCGCCCGTCTCAAGAGCCGTCTGAGCACATAGCCCCGCCCTTCGTTAGCGGGAAGAACACCGTCAGCAATGAGAAAGGCAATCCCCCGGCTGTGTTCGGCTACTACCCGCATAGCATTATCAGTATCTTCATCAGCGCCGTACCGCTTCCCAGCCAGCTCAGAGACACGCCTGATTAAAGGGACAAGGAGGTCGGTTTCATAAACCGAGGTCTTGCCCTGAACTACGGCAGCCGTCCTCTCCAGACCCATACCGGTGTCAATATTGGGTTTTGGTAATAAGGTGCGGCGACCTTCCTGGTCCTGGTTATACTCTACAAACACCAGGTTCCAGATTTCAGAGAAGCGGCCGCAGTCGCAGTTAGGGGCGCAGGTATCCTTGCCACAGCCGACCTCGGGGCCAAAGTCATAATGAATCTCGCTACAGGGTCCACAGGGTCCAGAATCACCGGCTGGACCCCAGAAGTTATCCTCCTCACCGAACCTGAGTATTCTATTTTCAGGAACACCCAGCTTCCGCCAGAAGCTGAAAGCCTCATCGTCATCAAGAAATACAGTTATCCACAGCCGCTCGGACGGAAGCCCCAGGCGCCGGGTAACAAATTCCCATGCCCAGGAAATCGCCTCACGCTTAAAGTAATCACCAACGCTGAAGTTACCCAGCATCTCAAAAAAGGTAAGATGGGTGGGGTCGCCTACCGATTCAATATCGGTAGTGCGAAAGCACTTTTGAGCCGCTGCCAGACGGGGATTAGGCGGCACTGCCTCACCCAAGAAGTAGGGTTTAAGCGGCACCATGCCGGCACTGGTAAGTAGCAAGGTAGGGTCACCATGAGGTATTAAAGAGGAGCTGGGGATGATTTTATGTCCCCTTTCCTCAAAGAAACTTAAAAATGCCGCCCGAACCTCATCACCAGTCATAGTTACCTATGATTTTAGTGCAAGTGATACCAGCTGTCAATGAAGGCAGCTATGAGCCTTCATCTGCCCCTACTCCCTTTTTTGCTCCATAGCAAAGACAGCGGCACCGAGCACCCCGGCATCATCTCCAAGCTGGGTGGGAACGATACGCACCGCCCCGGCCGATAACCTAAAGGCTCTCTCGGCTACCATTTTTCTCACCGGACCCAGCAGCAGGTCCCCCATCTTTGCCACCCCACCACCAATAACAATCATTTCTGGATTAAAAATATTAACTATATTTACCAAGCCCACCCCGAGATAGGTGGCCGCCCTTAAAACAACCTCTAAGGCGAGACGGTCTCCACCCTGAGCGGCTAACCCCACCTCTTCGGCAGTGATATTCTCTATCTTACCGGCCACAATATCAGAGAGGGTTGAGCTTTCCCCGTCTCTCAAACGCCTGAGCGCTTCCCTGGCGATTGCCGCACCAGAAGCCATTACTTCCAGACAACCAACATTGCCACAACTACACCTTGGGCCGTTAACATCTATGGTCATATGACCCATCTCGCCGGCACTGCCACGGCTTCCAAGATACAATTTGCCGCCTATAATAATACCACCGCCAATGCCGGTGCTCACGGTGATATAGATGAGATTAGCTGTCCCCCTGCCTGCCCCGAGGCGGTGTTCCCCTAAAGCAGCGGCACTGGCGTCATTAAGTAGGAAGGCATCAACCCCAAACTGCCTGCTTACCATGTCCCTTAGCGGGACATCACTCCAGCCAGGAAGATTGGGGGACGAGGTTACCAAGCCCTTATCAGAATCTATGGCACCGGCGGCGGCAATGCTGATACTGTCCAGTTGGGATAAACCTAGATTACTCTCATTGAGTAGATGCTCTATAGCCGAAAACATCCGGCTGGTTACCGCCTGTGGTCCCTCACTAGCCAGGGTAAGATGGTATTCCTTAGCCACCACCTGGCCGCTACTGGAAATAATAGCGGCAATTATTTTAGTACCGCCCAGGTCTATGGCTAACACTGGCGAACCCTTTGCCATTAACTAGTTATCTCCCACGCTGCTGGCACAACTCGGCTACCAGGATATTTAAGGCAAGCTCTCCACCATATTTACCGGTCTTGATAGACAGGTCAGCTTCTAAAAGTTTTTGATATAGCTCTTTGAGTCGCTCCAGAGAGAACCTGCCGGCTTGTTCCAATGTCTTACGCAAAGCAAACTCATAGGTTATGCCCAGTCTATCCTGAATCTCCCCTTCAGACTGGCCGGCTCTTCTTAACTCCTTGGCTCGGACAAGCTGCCGAACCTGCCGCGACAGCATGAATAGAAGATAGGCTGGAGCCACCCCCACCTGTAGTAATTCCTGCAATGCCTGCTCAGCCAGTCCAACCCTGAACTCCAAAATGGCATCAACCATGGTAAAGACGCTAGCCTGCTGGGTATGACTTGCCAGCGTCTTAACATCGTCTTCCTCAATTTGGCGACCTGAAGTAAATAGCACCAGCTTCCTAATCTCACTGGCCATAGTCCACAGATTGCCACCCACCAGCCTAGCCAGCAGCTCTATAGCCCGAGGAGATATGCTGCCACCTTCCTGGGTAACACGCCTCCCAGTCCACTGACGAAGCCTGCTATTCTTGAGAAGAGGGAAGGATCTTACCTCTGCCCGGGATGAAAGCCCCTTAAACAGGGGGTTACTGCTTTTTATCTTGCCGTCTATAAGTACCAGTACTGTGCTATCAGGGAGATTACTAATACCGGTAGCAAATGATTTACACTCACCCTGCCGCTCAGATGTCCCAGCAGTCTTTTTCCGCCTATCTGGTTTAACCCTGGGCTCAAACCGCTCCAGTAGCCCATAGACTATAATGAGCCTCTTTTCCGCCAGAAAGGGCAGCGTGTCACAAGTGGTTCTTAGCTGGTCCGGGGTCACCTTATGACCATCAAGTATCGTGGTATTGGCCTCTAAAAGTGAGGAGTCACCCAGAGCAGCCTTTAGCTTCTCAAGTGAGCATCTAAGGGAGAAATCATCCTGCCCGGTCAGTATATACAGCAAGGCTCACCCTCCTTATTTGCCAGCCCCCACATTTTATCACACCAGAGATTGGGCTAATAGTCCCATCGTTAGGGGAGTTTCAGAGGCAACAAAAAGCCTATTGAAGTATGATGGCACAAGGAGTAGAATTAAGCAGCATTATTTAGTCCGGCTGGCGTTACCCAGTCAAAAGGAGTGGTAATATGTCAGAACAGATTACTAATGAACTAAAGAAGCTAACCGCTATTGCCAATGACCTGGAGCTTTCCGGTGAGCTCAGGGGGCAATCTATTAAAGCAATCAGTAACATTGGTACCCACGAGGCACTGCTAGCCTTGCTTGATTTAGCCGCCAATGAAAAGCTAAGCCCTGATGAAAGGGACCTCGCTCTTAAACAAGCCAGGGGAATTATAAAGTCAAGCCGTTAGCAAAACCCATGCTCAAAACCTAGCCAATAAAACCCCTCAATATGGCTCTGTTCCTGGGGGCATGGAAGAGGAGGTTGGTAGACTTTAGCCATGAGTGTTGGCATTGGCATTATCGGGCTGGCTAAGAGCGGTCGGACGACCATCTTCAACGCTTTAACCAAGGGCAAAGCCGATACCGGAAGCTATACCCCGGAAGTACCTCATATCGGGGCAGCTAAGATTCCAGATTCACGCCTCAAGAAGTTAGCCGCTCTGCTCCAGCCTAAGAGGGTAGTCCCGGCAGAAGTAAGATACCTTGACCTTGGCGCTCAAGTTAAGAGTCTGGCCAAGGACACAGCCATAAGTGGTCAATACCTATCCCAACTGAGCAATGTAGATGCTCTGATTAATGTTGTCCGAGCCTTTGCCGACGAGAGCATACCCCATATTGAAGGCAGCGTGGATGTGGAGCGGGATATTGCCGCAATGGACTTAGAGCTTGCCTTCTCCGACCTAGCGTTACTAGAGAGACGGCTGGAAAAGATAAAAATGTCCCTGAAAGGAGCTAGCCAAGTTGAGCGCCAAGGTCTTCTTCATGAGCAGGAGTTACTGACAAAGGTAAAAGCTGAACTGGAGAAAGATATTCCCATCCGGGAACTAAGCCTAGCTGCTGAGCAGACCAAAACTATCACTCCTTACCAATTCTTAAGCGCCAAGCCGCTACTAACGGTGGTCAATATTGGCGAAGACCAGCTAGGTGAGGCAAAAGCTCTAGAGGACAAACTAAACCTGCGTTTTTCCCAAGTAAGACACCGCATTATCAGCCTCTGCGGCAAGCTGGAGATGGAGCTAGCCGAGCTGGATGATAGCGCCGCTGAGGGCTTCCGTGCTGAGTTCGGTTTAACCGAGCCCGGGCTTGAACGGACTATCAAACTATCCTACGAACTGCTGGGGCTAATCTCTTTCTTTACCACCGCCTCGGATGAGGTCAAAGCCTGGTCTGTTAAGAGCGGCACCACCGCAGTTAAGGCAGCCGGTAAAATCCACTCTGATATGGAGCGGGGCTTTATCCGGGCCGAGGTAGTAAGCTTTGACGACCTCTCAAAGTGCGGCAGTCTGGCTGAGGCTAGAAAGCACGGACTTTTGCGCCTTGAGGGCAAGAACTACATGGTTCAGGACGGCGATGTAATAACTTTTCTGTTTAATGTGTGAGGGAGTTATTTATCTACGTCACCCCCTCAGCCCCCCTCTCCTTCAAAGGAGAGGGGGAGATAAAGAAAGAGGGGCTCCGCCCCTCTTAAACACCCCTGATAAAAAACCTGCATGGTATGGCGCTTAAAGCTGATAACAGGCTATTCGGTGCCTTGACAACCAGATGCAATGGTAATATCATCCGTGTCAAAATCCAAGATGGATGAGGATCGTCTCACTGCGAATTGAAATGGGAAATCACAGTTAGAAAAAGGAATACTTATGAAAGCAATTGTATGCACAAAATACGGACCGCCGGATGTTCTTGAAGGTGAAAGGAGGTAAATATGTCAAAACACATTTTTAAGGGGCTGGCCGTCTTGCCGATTGTAATGTTGCTAACAGTCTTTGCTGCAGTGCCTGTTTTGGCGGCTGAACTACGCCAAGGAGATACCGTGACTGTCGCCAGTGAAGAGGTAATCGACGATGACCTTTATATAGCTGGTGGAACAATAATCATTGATGGCACCATTAATGGCGATCTCATTGCTGGAGGCGGAACAATCACGGTCAACGGCACGGTTAATGGTAGCATCATGGCTGCTGGCGGAACAGTCAATATCAATGGTGAAGTCACCCACGCCGTTCGGGTAATAGGCGGAACTCTCAATATCAGTGGTACTATTGGAAGAGACTTGCTGGTTGCCAGTGGTGAGTTTAATATGGCCAGTACAGCTGAAATTGGCGGTGACCTTCTTTTGGGTGCTGGCACCGCCCGTATTGACGGACTTATTAAGGGTGACATTAATAGCGGTGTTGACAGTTTAACTATAGCATCTACGGCAAGTATCCAAGGAAAGCTAACCTACATTAGTGAAAACGAAGCTAATATTCAGTCCGGTGCTCAAATCGGGGGTACAATAACTCACCGGCTACCCGACGTAAAAGAAAAGACAGCAGCC
>DAOWHE010000105.1 GCA_030641585.1 Dehalococcoidales bacterium
CTTTGACTCCATTACCGATTTAGTTTCCATTCACGATAAAGATTTCAGGCTTGTTAGAGTGAACAAGGCTTTTGCTGATGCTGTTAATATGAAACCGGCAGAACTCATCGGCAAAACATGCTACCAAGTAGTTCAGGGGACAAAGGAGCCCGCGCCAAGTTGCCCTCATATGAAGACATTAGAAACCAGAGAGCCAGCTATAGCGGACTTCTTCGAACCTCATCTGGGGATGCATCTTGAGATAGCTACGTCGCCCATATTCGATGGGAAAGGTGAGGTCGTGGCTTCTGTTCATGTAGCCAGAGACATCACCGAGCGCAAGAGGATGGAGGAGCAACTCATAGTCACCGACCGGCTGGCTTCGATTGGTGAGCTGGCCTCGGGCATCGCCCATGAGCTTAACAACCCCCTGACCAGTGTTATTGGCTTTTCCCAGCTACTTTTGGAAAAAGATGTCCCGGATGATGTTAAAGAGGACATAAAAACTATATATAGTGAAGCCCAGCGCACTGCCGAGGTGGTAAAGAACCTCCTCACCTTTGCCAGAAAACATGCCCCGGTAAAGCAACTGGTGAATATTCACAGCATTATAGAAAAAGTGCTGGAACTGCGTACCTATGAGCAGAGGATAAGCAACATCCAGGTCAATACGCAGTTTGCCCCTGACCTGCCCGAAATCATGGCTGACTATTTTCAACTGCAGCAGGTCTTCCTGAACATTATTATCAACGCCGAGCATTTTATGATTGAGGCGCATAATAGAGGTACGCTGACTATTACTACGGAAAGGGTAGGGGATATTACCCGGGCCTCCTTTGCCGATGATGGCCTCGGGATTTCTGAAGAGAATTTCAAGCACTTATTCGACCCCTTCTTCACCACCAAAGAAGTCGGCAAAGGCACCGGGCTGGGACTCAGCATCTGTCACGGGATGATAACTGAGCACGGCGGCAGGATATATGCCGAAAGCGAGTTGGGTAAAGGAGCCACCTTTGTCGTGGAGCTGCCTATCACTATTGATAGGGAAGGAGCAGTGAAATGACAAACTCCAGTGCTAGCGTAAAGAGAATCCTGGTGGTTGAAGATGAACCGGCAATTAGTCAGGTTTGTCTGAGAGTCCTTACCAGTGAAAGGTTTGAGGTGGATATTGCTGCCAATGGAGAGTTAGCGCAGGCTAAACTGCAGGAGAAAGACGACTACACTCTAATTCTTATTGACATCAGGACACCGGTAATGAACGGCAAAGAACTCTATCAATGGATAAAGGAGAAATATCCAGAGCTAACCAACGGGGTGATATTCACTACCGGAGATGTGATGGGTGGCGATACTCAGAGTTTTCTGGAGCTAGCCGGCCGGCCGTTTCTGCCCAAACCGTTCACCCCGGATGAGCTAAGAACCACAGTCCAACAGGCTTTGAGTGAGTTAGAAAAATGACTGAAAAGCAAGAAAGAATACTGATTGTTGACGATGAAGAGGCAATCAGGAGGCTTCTCCACCAGAAGCTATCCAGTGAGGGCTACCAGTGCCAGAAGGCAGGTAATGCTGACCAGGCTCTGGATGAGTTAAAAAGTAGCCCGATAGCATTGGTGATTCTGGATATTAAGATGCCGGGTAAATCAGGAATTGAGCTACTGCCCGAAATAAAAGCTAACCATCCTGATACCGCAGTGATTATGGCTACTGCCACTACCGATACCAGCACCGCTATCCAGTGTATGAAAGAGGGTGCCTATGATTATATAACCAAGCCATTTAACCTGGATGAGGTTGTCTTAAGTGTGGACAGGGCTCTGGAGAAAAGGAGGCTGGAGCTTGAGAATAGGGATTATCAGCAGCATCTGGAGCAGAAGGTTGCCAGTAGAACTAAACAGCTGCGACGAGCCCTTGAGAAGATAAGGGGAGCCTCTCTTGATACCATTTTTCGGCTCTCTCGTGCCGCCGAGTATAAAGACGAGGATACCGGCACCCATATTAAGCGTATGAGCCATTATGCTGCCGCTGTTGCTCGCAAGATGGGCCTAAACGAGGAGACCGTGGAAATCATCCTATATGCAGCTCCCATGCATGATGTGGGTAAGATTGGCATTCCGGACCATATCCTACTAAAGCCGGGGAAGCTGGACCCGGATGAGTGGCAGATCATGAAGCAGCATACTGTTATCGGGGCCAAGATATTGGAGGGCTCTGAGGCCGAATTCATCGAATTGGCGAAGGTCATTGCCCTCAGTCATCATGAAAAGTGGGATGGCAGTGGCTATCCCAAAGGACTTAGAGGCTCAAAGATACCCCTGTCTGGACGCATTACAGCCATCGCTGATGTCTTTGATGCCCTGACATCCAAACGACCTTACAAGGAGCCCTTTTCACTGGAGAAATCTTTCGATATTATCAAAGAGAGCCGGGGAAGCCATTTCGACCCTAAAGTAGTGGAAGCCTTTTTCGCTGTTGAAGATGAAATATTGTCGATAAGAGAAAAGTATAAAGACGAGCACGAGAGTCTACTCGTTCGGATGGCCAGCCCAGTTGGTAGTTAGCTCTAGTTAAAATACGGAGGTAGTGTTATGCAAGTAGAGCAAATAGATGAACTTCTTAAACTGATGCTAGATAAAGGGGCTTCAGACCTGCATCTGAAGGTGCCAAGCCCACCGGTGCTCCGCATTGATGGTGTGCTTATACCACAAGAAGACATGTCGCCGGCTACACCAAAAGATATTGAGATGGTATTTGAATATATTACTACTCAGCGGCAAAGAGAGACTTTTTATAGAGAGATGGAGCTAGATTTTGCCTATAGTCTTCCCGGGTTAGCTAGATTCCGGGTTAATGCACTAAAACAAAGAGGAACATGGTGTCTTGCCTTCCGACTGGTGCCATTTAAAATCTTATCTATTGATGAACTGGGTCTGCCACAGATTTGCAAGGAGCTTGTTCTTAAGCCAAGAGGGCTTGTCTTAGTGACTGGACCTACCGGCAGTGGCAAGTCAACTACCTTGGCAGGTATGATTAATCATCTCAATGAAACTAAGAAACAAAATGTCATTACTATTGAAGACCCGATTGAGTTTTTATACCGTGACAAAAGGTGCATTATAGCTCAGCGAGACCTGGGGGACGATACTAAATCCTTTCAGACTGCCTTAATACATGCCCTCCGCCATGACCCGGATGTAATTGTCGTTGGCGAGATGCGCGACTTAGAAACCATATCTACAGCAATTCGTGCTGCCGAGACAGGGCACCTGGTGTTGGGCACTCTACATACTACTGACGCGTCCCAGACCGTTGACCGTATAATTGAAATATTCCCGCCAAGCCAGCAACAACAAATGAGACTGCAGCTGTCGCAAGTGATGGAGGCGGTATTATCACAGGCCCTCTTGCCACGCATTGGGGGAGGGAGAATAGCCGCCTTTGAAATTATGATTGCCAATTCTGCAGTTAGGAATCTTATCCGGGAAGGCAAAACCTTTGAGCTAGCAAACGCCATGCAGCTTGGTGCTAAGAATGGCATGCAAACCCTGGACCAGGCATTGACTGACTTGGTGAGACGGGGCATAGTTACTCAAGCAGAAGCTACGATGAAAAGCAGCAACCCAGAGCGATTAAAGAAGGCGCTTCAGTTTCAGGTTGGTGCGTCTCCGTTATAAAGCAGTCGTTGCCGCTGGGGATAGGCAGCAAGCTTATGTGGAGGGCTAAAGGACAAAAAGCAATCCTGATTACTGCTAACGAGCCCGATATCAGGTTGATAGTGGAAAACATCTCAGGTGAAGATTACATAATCCTTAAAATGAGTGATGGCGAGGAATTAGTAGGATATCGCTAGAAGATAGAAACTTGGCGTCATTTTGATGAATACCATGATGCCCAGGGTTAACGGGTACACTGCCTGCCATACTCCAAAAACTCGCCCCGATTATGACAAGAACTTTTTTGCATGCTGCTTACGCTGTCGGCTGCCCGGGCCTCTTCCAGTGCAATACAAGACCGGGCTGTGAGTTGGGGTAACAAAAGCTTGTTTTTTTAAGCCTCTCAGCGCTTCCCCTATGGTTTGATGCTATTCGCCTTCAGGTTGAGCGAGCCTTACCTTGACTGCCTGTGGACGATTATCGCGCCCCTGTCCAATCTCAAATTCTACTTGTTGTCCTTCTGTAAGGGAATCATAGTCCACCTCTTGAAGCTCATTGCGATGGAAGAAGAGGTCCGTTTCCTCCTCTGTCTTGATAAACCCAAAACCCCGGTCTTTAATTAGCCGTCTGATTGTGCCCTTTGCCATAAGATACCTCCAAATATCTACATAGGAAGGCTATTGCCTATTCGGTAAGCACGATATCCGCAGTATAGGCTTTAACTCTTCCCGATCCTGAACATCTTTGTCCCACACACGGGACATACACCCTGAGTTGCTGGTCTCCCATTCTTCATAGTGATGGCTTTGGCATCCCTCATTTCTCTTTTGGTTCTGCATTTCATACAGTATGCTTGCATTGCTCTACCTCCTTTTTAGGTTTAAGGGTAAATCATTGGGTCCTGTGATGTCAAGGAGGACGGGATATTCATCGCCTGCGGCTATGCCAATAGGTCTGGGGAGGCCAAGAAAAACCTTCCCTTGGTTGAAGAGACCCGAAAGCTGGGCAGGCAGATGGCGGGAAACTTGCAGGAAGGAAACTGACTGCATTGCCTTGAGGGAGGCAATATTTCCCGGCATTCGTTTTGTTCGAGTCCAACCCCCGCTACCAAGAAAGTAAGGGAAGCAAAGATGCTTCTCTTTTTGTTTTTAAGTAACTCTGGCATTGAATAAGTAGTCTATCATGTTAGACTTTTCTATCCTGAGGTGACAGATTACCGAACCAGGTTAACCATAATTCAGCCATCTTTTGAAAATCTTCGAGGGCATCAGAAATTGTTGAGCCATGTCCACAGCATCCGGGCATCTCATCACACCTGGCGAAATATCGGTAGCCATGACCATTGTTGCTATTCCGCCTGAAAATCCTCGCCTTGGAAATCCTGATTGTCAATTTGGAATAGTTTCTCAAACTCTTCATAGGCTTTAACCACCTTGCGCATTAAGTGCCTTGAATTAGTGGTAAGTAAATTGTAGCTCAATTAAATCGGTTGTAAATAGACAAATAGTAATATGTGGTATAGGAAGATAGTAGTAAGACTATAAGCCTTTAGTCATTGCATAAGAGCTAACTTTGGCTCACATCACATCATTTAAGAGGGTTTTAGAAGATATATGATAACATCACCCACGTTAGTTCCGGTATCCCCGGTTACTATAAGAGAGCTGCCAATCCTTGCCAGTAACGTGTTGCTGTCATACCTATCAAGATAGGCTTTTATGTCTATCCCTCTGGCTTTAGCGCTATCCAGAGAGTGGTTGTCAACCATGGCGCCAGCGACATCAGGCAAGAAGTCCGAGCCATCTGTGCCCATGCTAGCCATAACCCACTTACCAGGATACTGCTTCATCGCCAGCATAGATACGGCGGCATAGTGCTGATTTCTGCCGCCCTTCCCGGCATTGGCGGGTAGCTTCGGGGTTGTTTCACCACCGATAAGAATAGCGTCATAAGCGGCATATTTTGTGCTCAGTAACTCATTGGCTCTGGAGATGGCGACAGCGGTTGTCTCTCCCTTTTGCTCAGCAGTAACAATAAACGGCGTAAATCCTGCCTCCTCTGCCTTTTTAGCCATAGTCTCTAAAGCCAGTTTGTTATCGCCAATTATGTAATTATGACAGTTATCCAGGGTTTTGGGTGTTTCTTCTGCGTTGCCCTGGCAGCCCTTTCTCAAATAGTCGGTTACCCTTTCGGGTGCCGCCTCTAACAGGCTATATTTCCCCAGTACACTTAAGGCATCTGAAAATGTTGACGGGTCGGGGAAGGTCGGGCCGGAGGCAATAACAGACATGTTATTGCCAATTACATCAGATAAGAGCAGGGAAACAACGGTTGCTGGCGAGTAAAACCGACCTAACCGCCCCCCCTTTATCTCAGATAGGTGTTTTCTCAGGGCGTTAATTTCATCTATTTCAGCTCCAGAGCTTAGCAGTAGCTCTGTAATTTTCTGCTTATCAGCTAAATCTATTTCTTCGACTGGATAGGGCATCAAAGCTGAACCACCGCCTGAGATTAGGCATAAAATTAAATCATTTTCATTTATAGAGTAGCGCTCTCTAAGAGCCAGCATCTCTTTAACGCCACTAATACCCCTCTGGTCCGGAATCGGGTGGCCGGCGGGTACTATTTTGATTTTGCTTGTCTTATAGTCATGGCTTTTACTGTTAATCACGCCGGCTGATATATTCTCAGGGTGTATAATACTTTCCAGAGTTTCTGCCATAAGGCCAGACGCCTTACCACCGCCGATAACGAAGAGCCTGCCCCGAGACAGGCTGTAGGTATCACCATTTACGGTGAGCATTCTCCCAGTCGCGTCGTATCTCAGTGCCGACTTCATAATATTTGGTGGCAGGACTCGGTTGATAGCCGATTCAAGAATATCTAAAGCCTGCTTTCGAAGCCTGCTTGTAGAGAGTTCATCTCTATTCTTTATAATCATAGTTGACCAGTCGCGCCTCGGAAATCCTATGTTGGATGCTAGCAGTTATACAGCTAGAAATCAATGGCTGTTGACATGTTTTGTATTCGGTAATAGTATTTAGCCGGCGAGCAGAGGAGGTACTCATAATGAGTGGCAAGAAGGTTGTCATCTATTCCACGCCTACCTGCCCCATTTGCAAGAGGGCTAAGGCGTATCTTACCGAGAAGGGTATCTCCTATCAGGATATCGATGTGGCTGCCAGTAGCGAGGCTGCCCGTGAGCTGATTAAAAAGTCGGGGCAGATGGGAGTACCGGGCATCATAGTTTATGACGAAATGTTAATAGGCTTTAACCAGGCCAAGTTAGATGAGTTGCTGGCCAAGTAGGCTCGCTTAGGCTCTCCGCAAAATGAGAGAGCTTATCATTACTGCTATTACTATTCCCAACCCTATGGTGAAGACGACTTCGGGCACCTCAACTCC
>DAOWHE010000081.1 GCA_030641585.1 Dehalococcoidales bacterium
AACTTACACTTACAGCACTGGCAGTCACACCGACCACACTGGGAGATATTCTCATCGCAAAGGGACTGATGGGCGTAATCCTGGCACTGGTGATGAGTATCGTCATCATGCTTATGAACCAGGTCTTTGGAGTACAGCCCGGGTTACTGATGATAGTACTCGGCCTGGGCGCCGTGCTGGCAGCACTATTCGGCCTTGTGCTCGGGTTACTGATTAAGGATATCAATACACTATTTGCCACCATAAAGGCAGCAGGCCTGCTTCTCTATGCACCGGTTATTGTCTACATGTTTCCCGGGATACCGCAGTGGATTGGCAAGATTTTCCCGACATACTATATCGTTCAACCGGTTGTGGAAATCAGCCAGCAGGGCGGTGCCTGGTCGGACATCATCCCTGAGGTCTCTGTTCTGGCGGGGCTTATTGTGCTCATGCTTGTCCTGACGACAGTGGTCGCAAGAAGGCTCAAGCAGCTTTAGGGCTTTTCCATCTTAATCCCCTTGAAACCTATGGGCCTGGCCAGCCTGATTCTGGCCGGTGTGGTAATGCTCACGCTAAGAAAGGCCAGGCAGTACTATTGAAAAAAGAGAGGCGAAGCATCTCTAAACTCCCATGATTAGAACTACAGAGTAATGGAGGGAGGTTTAGTTTTTAAAGGGTGCTAATCAAGGCAAGTTATCTTGAGAGGTGGTCTTTTCTTTAGGTCAAGTTCTATGCCAGCCTCTTGGAATAGCTCCTTGAAAGCTTTGTCATTATATCTGCCGAAGCTGACATAGCGCTTTATCTTGGCATTAGCGAGCATCTTGGCACACAGGTTGCATGGCGTGTGGGTAGCATAAATGGTACTCCCTTCAAGGCTGACTCCGTGGAGGGAGCCCTGTATGATTACATTTTGCTCAGCATGAATGCCTCGGCATATCTCATGCCTTGTTCCCGAGCCTATGCCGAGTTCATCTCTGAGACAACCAAGCTCAAGGCAGTCCTTAAGTCCGGAAGGAGCGCCGTTATAACCGGTAGCCAGGATATGCTTAGCCCTTACCGCTACCGCTCCAACGTGGTGCCGATGGCACGTTGAACGCTCAGCAACCACGGCAGCCACTTTCAGGAAATACTCGTCAATATCAGGCCGGTTCAATCCTTCCCCTTAAGTGCCGAAATCGTCCGCTTCACTTCCTTTTCCAGATTTTTCAGGGAAGATTCATTTTTGATGGTAAAATCGGCCATAGCAATAGACCCGCTTTTACTCAATTTCTCCACCTCTGCCTTATCCCGGCTGGCAGCCTCCTTCAGGGTCAGCCGGCGGTTGGCTCTAGCCGCCAGCCGGGCATGTCTTGTCTTGGGTGATGCCCAGACGGCAACCACACAAAAGTCCTGCCCATAGTAGCTCTTCAAGAATGTGTATTCCTCCCAGGAATAAAGTCCGTCAATCGCTACCGCTGACTGCTTTAGGGCTAAATCAATTTTGGATAGATTAAGAATGGCGTAAGCCGACATCCCGTATTCTTCTCTTAAGAGTTCCCTGGTGTGGCGTTCGTTTTCTTCGTTTAGCGCTAACCCTCGCTTCTTTACTTCTTCGTCGGTTACATCGCCAAACCTTATCTTGATAAATCCGTTCGTCTCAAATAATCCAGCCACTTCTGATTTGCCGGCCCCGGCCATGCCTACTATTGCCACTACCTTCATGCTCTAATCACCTGTATGCGCCTCATTATACGAAAATAGCCACTAAATAACAACGGCGGTGAAAAAGCTTTCCAAATCAACTAGCACCCAGGTTGAAGATAGCGATTGAAGGCTACTACGGGCGACAAGGAAATGAACTGACTAACAACCTGTGCTATAATTCGGGCTACTTAGCAGGATTAAGAATGTCTGAGGTTATTAACCTGGCCAGTAAAATTGAAAAACAGCTACCGGCCGAGCTGGTTTCTTTTATAAAGCAAGCCGGCAAGCTGACTGCCAGCAAGGGCGAGAGTCTATACCTTGTCGGCGGGCTCGTCCGTGACCTGCTCCTTAATGAGGCCAATCTTGACATTGATTTAGTAGTTGAAGGCGACGCCATAGCCTTAGCCCGCGAGTTAGTGGCGGACAATCCAGATAAAATCACCACTCACCAGCGTTTCGGTACAGCTAAACTAAAGTTTCCTAAATGGAGCGTTGATATTACCACCGCCCGCCGGGAGAGCTACGCCAGGCCCGGGGCATTACCCACCGTTAAACCCGACTCTTTAGCTAGTGACCTCTTCCGCCGCGACTTTAGTATCAACGCTATGGCTATTGAGCTTAACCCCGGTAGCTATGGCCACTTGATTGACCTCTACGGCGGCCGGGACGACCTGAAGAATAAGCTCATCCGCATCCTTAATGAGCAGAGCTTTACCGATGATGCCACCCGCATCTGGCGAAGCCTGCGCTACGAGCAGCGGCTGGGCTTTAAGCTGGACCCAGATACCCTGAGGCTGCTTAAACGAGATATACCAATGCTTAAGACCATAAGCGGCGACCGAATACGCTATGAGCTGGAATGCATACTTAAGGAGCAATACCCGGAGAGGGTCTTTGGCCGTGCTGAAGAACTGGGGGTATTAGCCAAATTAAACCCTTCTCTAAAAGGTAACGGCTGGCTTGAGAAAAAATTCAGGCAGGCCCGAAAGTTATACTTACCTGACCGACCACCGCCTGGTCTCTACCTGGCTCTGCTGGCTTATCCGCTGAGCGGCAAAGAGACCGAGCAGCTTATTTTGCACCTCAGATTATCTAAACCATTAGCCCGAACGCTACTGGATACTGCCGGCATCAAAGACAAACTTGAGCCCTTAGCCGACACCAGACTCACCCCAAGCGGTATTTACCATCTCTTGCATGGCTACTGCCCGCAGGCAATTACAGCCAGTCTGCTAGCCAGCGACTCGCCGGTAGCCAGGGAGCATATCCAGCAGTTTTTGGCTAAGCTCCGCTACACGAGGGCAACCCTTAGCGGAAATGACCTGATAAAGATGGGCATCGCCCCCGGTCCCGGCATCAAAGAAATACTGAACCTCTTGCACGATGCCAGACTGGACGGCAAGGTAACCAGTAAGCAGGGTGAGGAGAGGTTGGTTAGGGAGTGGGCGGCTGAGGGAACGGAAATTAGATAAGCGCTTCTGTTCTAAGCCCCTTTTAATCCCCTTACAAGAGAACTTCAGCAGGGTGTTCAAGAGGGGCTAACGCCCCTCTTTTTTCTCTTCCCCCTCTCCTTGAAAAGGAGAGGGGGGACTAAGCGGGTCCCCAGGAAATCGAAGATTTTTCTGGGTGCTTTATGGGGGTGAGGTTAATAGACCCCACTACACACGCTTGAACTTGGCGCGGAAGGCGCCACAGATGGAGCACCTTGAAGGGGCGTCCCGGGCCATAGTATTACCACAGCCGAGGCAGATGAAGTAACCTTCGTCGGCAAGCTTCTCACCGGCCTCAACAACTTTAAGCGCCTTCTGGAAAAGACCGTGGTGGATTTTCTCTACCTCACTGGCGTTAAAAAAACTGGTCTCAGCCTGGCTGTTATTTTCAGCTTTAGCCTCTAAAATGAACTCGGGGTACATTTTCGTAAACTCGTAGCTCTCCCCGCTGACAGCCGCCTCCAGATTTTCCTTGGTTGAGCCGACGCCGCCCATAGCCCTGAGGTGGTTGCGGGCGTGAACCGCCTCAGACTCGGCAGCGGCGCGAAACATCCTGGCTACCTGGCGATGGCCTTCCTTTTCCGCCTTGTCAGCAAAGGCCAGGTATTTGTGGTTGGCCTGGCATTCTCCGGCGAAAGCGGATTCAAGATTCTGTGGTGTAGTCTGCTGCGTGTCGTCCATCTTAAACCTCCTTAATATTATCCAAGTTCAGCTAATTATTATAGGCTACTCAGCCTATCCAGTCTATAGCCTCAAGAGTCTCAGCCAGATAGGCTTCCAACCCTTGTTTTTGAAGATTGCCGTAGAGCCTCTCTGCCTGAGACTTATCCTTTACCAGGGTAAATAGAGCCGGCCCTGAGCCAGCTAGGTGAACATTACCAGCTCCAGCCTTCAGGAACTGCTTCCGGTAATCAGAAAGCCCGGGGAAACTATCATCGGCGACATTATCGAATACATTAAATAGCTTGGCTGGCGACACCTCCTCACCCCTGGTCAGCAGCGCCACCAGTTCGTCTGTAATCTGCCCCTGTGTATAGTGGCCCGCTTTCAGGCTGGCGTAAAGCTGTGCTGTCTTTCCAGTTTGTCTGGGCACAGGTGGCATCAGCAGCACCACATACGTGCGGGGCAATGAAGGCAATGGACTTACCACTTCACCCATGCCCTCAAGCAGGGCTGTACCACCAAAGAGAAAGAAGGCTACATCCGAACCTAGCTGCGAAGCTAACCCGGCCAGTTCCCCCAGTGGCAAAGCCAAACCCCAGAGCTTATTTAGCCCGCTTAAGGTGGCGGCAGCGCCACTTGAATCCCCACCCAACCCCGACATGAGGGGAATACGCTTGTGAACCTCTATAGTCGCCCCTTTAGAACAGCCTGAGGCTTTCTGCAGCAAGCTGGCAGCTCTGGGCACCAGGCTTTTTTCTAAAAGCCAGCCGGGCTCATCACACTTAAAGGCAATATGTTCACCAGGCTTAAAGTCCAGGCGGTCACACAGGCTGATGGTCTGGGCAATTGTGCGAATTTCATGGAAACCATCGGCTCGCTTAGCCAGCACCTCAAGGGTCAGGTTTAACTTGGCCGGCGCTAAAACTTTCAGTATGCTAATCACTCATCCCCTTAAATGCCTGCCACAGCTGTGCCCACTCGGTAACGGTCAGCGTCTCCGCCCGCCGCTTAGATATTATAGCTGCCTTTTCCAGCAATGGTAAAATCTCAGCCTTAGGAAGCCCCAACCCTTGAGCCAAAGAATTGGCAAGCTGCTTGCGGGAGGCACAAAAACCAGCCCGTACCAGTCTAAAAAAGCCCACGCTGTCACTAGCCGCCACCACTGGCTGAGGATAGAGAGTAATCCTTAAAATAGCCGAGTCAACCTCTGGCGCCGGATAAAAACAGCGGGCGGGCACATAGCTTACAATTACCGGTTCACCGTAAAACTGCACACTCACGCTGAGGAGGCTCATCCGACCCGGTTTAGCCACAATAGCCTCAGCCACCTCCTTTTGCACCATTACCACCATAACCCCGGGCTTTATTTTAGCCTCAAGAAAGTGGCGCAAGACGGCAGAGGTTATATAATAGGGCAGGTTGGCCACTACCTTGTAGTTAGCCGTCTCTTGCCCCCCAAGCAACGCCGCCGGCTCAAGTTTTAGTATATCCCCGTCTACGACGGTAACATTTTTAGCTGAAGCCAGGGTCTGCTTCAAGGCAGTAGCTAGAGAGCTGTCAAGCTCAACGGTAATCACCCGACCGGCCTGCCTGGCCAGCTCCCTGGTCAGTACACCAAGCCCGGGTCCTATTTCCATAACGACATCGCTGGTAGTAAGCTCAGCGGCTGAAGCTATAGCCCAAAGAACCTCCTCATCAACAAGGAAATGCTGCCCCAGGCTCTTCCTTGCCTGAAGCCCAAAACGGCGTAGTAACCTCTTTGTTTGGACAAGCAGTGACGCCCGAGAACAATGCTTTCTATATCCCGCTTTTCCAGCCGTTTTTATCTCCACCCCCAACCTTAAAACCTTTAGAATTGGTGTGGTTGTATAACCCTATCACACCCCGTGTTGCAGACGAACCACCAGGCGCATAGGTAGATTCTGCCTCACCATCCTTGTTTGAGTGGCCCTAATATCATAGGGAACACGGTAGAGTTTGACCACAGCGCCATCACTATCATAAATAGCATAACTGGCTCTGGGGTCTCCGTCCCGGGGCTGGCCGACACCGCCGGGATTGATAATCATCCGTCTCTTGCTCAGCACCAGCCCAATGCCAGGCGAGAACTGGGCAGATGAGCAGTTACCATTTTCATCCAGCTTAAATACCAGGGGCATATGGGAATGACCCAGCAGGCAAAACCGTGACTTAAAGTAAGCAAAGTTTTCCTTGGCGCCGCCCGAAGAGACAAGGTATTCCCAGACAGGTTCCCTCGGGCTACCATGCACCAGTGTAAAATCCCCCTTCTCAATAACCGATGGCAGGCTGTCAAGGTACTGGGTGTCCTCAGGGCTTAGCTGCCGGGCTGCCCAGCGGCAGGCATAAGCGGCATCGGGATTAAAATTGGTAATATCCAGCTTACCTATGGCAGCCAAATCATGATTGCCTGAAACCATGACATGGTTATGCTGGCGCAGAAGCTCAATGCACTGGCTGGGGTCGGGACCATAGCCGACAACATCCCCCAGACACCACACCTCCTCCACCCCGCCACGGCGCTCAATATCAGCCAGCACAGCGGTAAAGGCAGCTAGATTGGCATGAATATCGGCCAGCAAGGCGTAACGCATCCTTAAGATATAATACCACAACGGGCAATAACTGCCACCACTACCGGCTCTTCAATGTCTGCTGCTCTCGCTCAGATAGACAGGTGACATCTCAGGTAGTCTTATGTCATTGCGAGCCGAAGGCGTGGCAATCCCATCTTAGAGATTGCTTCGGCACTTTGTGCCTCGCAAAGACATAAGGCTAATCTAAGGGGATGGGGTTGAATAACCTTAAAGTCAATTGCTATTCGGGGTATGCCTATGCCTACCAGCAGGCAACCGAGTGGCATAAGAGGAAGCCTGAAATATAAAATTTGAGGAAGAACCAATATGGTTGAAATTAAATGCCTAGCATGTGGGAAAACTCTTAAAATCCCGAAATATGTTGATACCGACAATTATGAAGGTCAAATGAATTACACGTAGACTATCCGGGCGATCTCGCGATCAACACCCACATGGGCGCCTTGCCGATGGAATATATCTCAAGAGGTTCTAATTCACCAGTATCACCATCAACCTGGTATGAGACCAGTCGACCCGATTCCAGGCCGGTAGCAAAGAGGAAATTCCCCTCGGGATCGAGGCTGAACGCTCGCGGAACAGCTTCTGTGGGAACTCGCCCGATAGGCGTTAGCCGACCAGTGTAATCGTCTACGGAAAAACAAGCGATACTATTGTGGCCCCGATTCGAGGCGTACAGAAACCTTCCAGAGAGCGAGATTTGAATCTGGGCGCATGTGTTTCCGCCCTCATAATTGTCCGGCAGCGTCAAAATCGTCTGGAAAGCACTCAGCGTTCCGACCGAGGAGTCAAACCGGTACGCCGTTACGCTACATCCCTGCTCGTTGGAAAAGTAGAGGACATCTAGGCTCGGGTGAAAGCAGAAGTGGCGTGGACCGATACCTTCCTCTGGGATGACCCTGTACGGTAAGTTCGGGGTGAGGCGGCCC
>DAOWHE010000061.1 GCA_030641585.1 Dehalococcoidales bacterium
GAGGGGGCTACTATATCAGCGCCGGCTTCAGCATGGGACAGCGCTGTCCTTGCCAGAAGGGGCAGGGTCTGGTCGTTATTAATTTGACCATCTACTACTATGCCGCAGTGTCCATGGCTGGTGTATTCGCAGAGACAAACATCGGTCACCACTATTAACTCCGGCACTGTTTTTTTGATGGCCTGTATTGCTTGTTGAACAATCCCCTTCGGGTGATAAGCTTGAGAGCCGACCTCATCCTTATGAGCAGGTATCCCGAAAAGGAGCACCGCTGGAATACCAAGTTTGGCTATCTCCTCGACCTCTTGAGGCAGGAGGTCTACCGAGTAGCGGAAGACGCCCGGCATGGAGGCTATCTCCTGCTTTAAGCCGCTACCTTCTACTACAAAGAGAGGGTAAACCAGGTCGCCAACCTCAAGCCGGGTTTCACGAACCAGTGCTCGAAGTGGCTGCGTCCGCCTCAGCCGACGCAAGCGTAGTTGTGGAAAACTGCTCATTTTGCCTCCTTTCCGTCTCCCCGGAAGTACCCTTCCATAGCCTCTACCAGGCCGGGAATGGTATGGTCGCGGGCAACTATATCCACCTTTAGCCCGGCTTTATCCGCCGTAGCCGCTGTTACCGGGCCAATGCAGGCGACTACCGTTCTCTCTATCGCCTCCAGCTTGCCACTCAGCAGTGCCAGCAGGTTGGTTACTGTGGAGGAACTGGCAAAGGTAATAATGTCAATTTCACCAGCCAGAAGCATCTGCTTTCCCCGAGAAATAGCCTCGGTTGTGGGAACAGTTCTATACACGGTTACCTCGTGCACTTCGGCTCCAAGCCGGGTAATTCCATCAGCTAACTCTCTGGTGGCTATATCGGCTCGAGGAAGTAAGAAGCGGCAGCCGTCGATATTCTGGCTTTTAAGCCCGGCTAAAAAGCCCTGGCTGGTATAAACCTGGGGCAGGTAGTCAGGGCATAGTCCCCTGGTCTCTAAAGCCCTGGCAGTGGCTGGGCCAATAGCACCGATTTTAATGCCCTTAAGCCACCGGGCATCCCGGTTTAGCTTATATAACCGCTCAAAGAAAGGCTCTACGCCATTAGCGCTGGTAAAAACGAGCCACTGATAGCTCTCCAAGTCTAAAATGGCATGGTCAAGCTCCTCTGTAGAGGGTATAGCTTTTATTTCAATAGCCGGCATCTCAATGGGTTGGGCACCATGCTCCAGAAGAAGTTGGCTTAATGAGCTGGCCTGAGTACGCGCCCTGGTGACCAGTACCCTTTTGCCGAAGAGTGGTTGATTATCAAACCAGCGAAGCTTCTCCTGCAATCTTACCACATCTCCAACCACTATCACTGCCGGCGGGCTGAAGCTTGAGCTTTCTGCTTTGGCTACAATATCGGCCAGGGTGCCGACTATAGTTTTCTGACGAGGCCCGGTGCCGTCTTTTATAAGAGCTATAGGGGTTGATGATGCTCTGCCACTCTTTAGCAGTTGACTCACTATTTTTGGCAGGTTCCCGACACCCATGAGAAAAACTAGAGTATCCACGCCGGTAGCCAGCTTTTCCCAAGCGATGCTTGAGTTATCCTTGGTCGGGTCTTCATGTCCGGTGATAATGGTAAGCGACGACGACAGACGGCGATGTGTCACCGGAATACCGGCATAGGCAGGGACAGCTATTGCTGACGATACCCCGGGCACTACCTCAAACGGAATGTGAACTTGCACCAGAGCTTCCGCCTCTTCGCCCCCTCGTCCCAGGACAAACGGGTCGCCCCCTTTAAGCCTTACCACCGTCTTACCCTCTTTAGCTTTCTCTACCAGCAACTGGTTTATCTCATGTTGTTTTTTAACGTGATGACTAGCAGCCTTCCCCACATATATCCGTTCTACTCCGGGGCGGGCTGATTCCATAAGCCTCTCGTCTAGCAGATGGTCGTATATAATAACATCGGCTTTCCCAAGACAAGCAAGCCCCTTCACCGTAATCAGACCGATATCACCCGGCCCGGCCCCTACCAGATAAACCTTCCCAGCTTTCATTTAAGCCCTCCGGCGATGATCTTGGCAGCTCCCATTTCCAGCATCTTCTGTGCCAGACGGATTCCTACCTGCTTGGGATCTCTGCTGTCCCCTTCTTCTGAGGCATGCAAGGCTTTTTTGTCGTCGACATCAGCCACCATTCCGGTAAGGTTTAAGGCATTATCATTAACGGTCCCCAGCGCCCCTATCGGAGCATGGCATCCCCCACCCAGAACACCGATGAAGGTTCTCTCGGCATTTACGCTCTGCCGGGTGGGCGGGTGATTAAGAGAAGAGACAAGCCCACCTGTTTCTTCGTCATCAGCTCGTATCTCTATTCCCAGCGCCCCTTGCCCTGCCGGCGGCAGGAAATGCTCAAGGGGTAAATATTCACTTATCCTGTCCTCCCATCCAAGGCGAATTAAAGCCGCTGCTGCCAGTATCACGCCGTCAAGTTCTCCGGATAACGCCTTTTGCAGGCGGGTGTTAACATTGCCTCTTAAGGAGCATACCTTAAGGTCAGGGCGGTAGGCAACAAGCTGAGCAGCACGCCTGAGACTGCTGGTGCCTATCCTTAAACCCGGAGCCAGTTCAGCCAGCTTTCCCGCTCTGGATACCAGAACATCACGGGGGTCAAGCCTGCTGGTCACCGCTGCCAGACTAAGCCCTTCGCCAACTTCAGTTGGCATATCTTTTAAGCTGTGCACCGCTATATCAATTCTGCCATCAAGCAGGGCTGTCTCCAGTTCCTTGACAAATATCCCGACCCCTGCCATTTGACCCAGGGGAAGGTGGCGATTCTTGTCACCTTCAGTTGCTATCTTACTTATGCTGAGCTTGAGGTGTGGGTTGGCCTCTCTTAGCTGGGCTAGTATTGACTCAGCTTGAACCAAAGCAAGTCGGCTACCCCGGGAACCAATAATGACGCTCTTCCTCATTCTGGTTCCTCCGCATTCAACTGGAAAAGTTCGTTGACTATCTGAGCATAATCCTTCCTGCCATATCCGGTTTTCTTAAGATATTGGATCGGATCATTGAGCATCTTGGTTACGATTGCCTTGGTCATGGCTTCCAGACTTTCCCGCTCCTCATCGGAGAGCGGCCGCAGCTTCTTAAGAGTCCTGTCCAGTTGTGCCCAGCGTATGTCTTCGGCCTTTTGCATTAGAGCACTGACTACCGGCCTTACTTCCAAAGCGTGCCACCAGGTAGTAAACTTATCTACTTCATCCTTTATAATCTTTGTGACCCTCTGGATTTCGTGTTCCCTTTGCTTGCGGTTCAAAGCCGAAGTCTCAGTAAGGTCATCAATACCGTAAAGGAAGACATTGTTTATTTGCTTCACCCCGGGCTCCACATCACGGGGGACAGCGATATCAACGATTACCAAGGGGCGATTAGGACGAGTGCTCATTGCCGTCTCCACCTGATGCCGCTCCAGCATTAAGTGAGGTGCTCCGGTGCAACTGATGACTATATCGGAAGCACTCAACTCCTCTCCCATGTTGTTGGTGGTAACCCAACTGGCGCCCAGAGCTGCGGCAAGAGCTGAAGAGCTTTTCTCGGAGCGAGAAGCAACAATTATTTGAGAAGCCCCTCTGTCCATGGCTGCTTTGGCTACCAGCCTTCCCGCTTCGCCAGCCCCGATGACCAGAATCTTGCAGCTAGCAAGGTCGCCGACAATCCCTGTCGCCAGGTCTACCGCTACCGAGCTGACGGAAAGGGCATTCTTACTGATTTCTGTTTCATCCCGAACACGTCTACCAGTTCCAATAGCGTGCCGAAACAAATTGCGCAGGGGCAAATTCACCATTCGGGCTTTTTCAGCAGCTTCCAAGGCACGCCCCACCTGGCCCAGGACCTCAAATTCACCAAGAATCATTGAGTCAAGCCCGCTGGCTACGCGAAAAAGGTGTCTAAATACGGTCTCATTCTTACAGAGGTAAATATAGGGTAGCACGTCGGCAAAAGAGACACCCGTTAAGGCATTTAGGAAGTTGAAGCTGGCTTCTTCGGTAGAATGGTCATCATCACCCATGGCATAAACTTCGGTTCGGTTGCAGGTAGAAAGGATAATGCCATGAGGTACATGTTGGCGGAGTAGTAATAGACTATCCTGAAGCTGAGGTGTGCTAATGGTCAGCTTCTCAAGGAACCTGACTGGCGTGGTGCTATAATTTACGCCTACCAGGCTAACATGCATAGCGGCTAGCTCCATCTCGTGTTTTCGTTCGTCTAAGACGCTCCAGATTGGTGAGCAGGGTAGCCTTGGCTTTCTCGCTCTGACCGGCCCGCAGCATCTGGGTCAGCGCATCTAGGTCTAGGGCTTCCTGCCAGGTATCACCATTAACCTTGATTCCCTGCTTCCTGAGCTCAGAGCGAATCTCACAAATCATGAGAGCCAGTGAAGCATATTCAGCGCCAAAGTCCTTTTCCAGCCTGGTTCGGATTTTTCGTGCCAGGGCAGGACTCTTACCGGCTGTGGAAACAGCAATGGTAAGCGCACCGCGACGCAGATATGAGGGAACGATAAAAGCAGACTGCTCCGGGGCATCCACCACATTGACCAGAATTTCCCTCTCTCTCGCCTCCCCAGCTACTTTGCGATTTATCTTGCCATCATCAGTGGCGGCAATAGCCATAAAAGCCCCCTCAAGGTCACCGTCATTATAGCTTCTTGGCAACACCAGAATTATCTTCTTCTCCGCCATTTGAGCTAGCTCCGGGCAGAGGGCAGGACTGATAACTTTAACCTCAGCCTCATGCTCAAGAAGTGCTCTTACCTTGCGCAGGGCAACTTGGCCGCCACCCACCACCACACATCTCTTGCCGCTAAGGCCCAGGAAAATGGGGTAATAGGAAGATATATGATCACCTCTTTTCATAATAGGTATTTTATCCTTGCCTTTTTTATCTCTTTCACGCTAAATAGCAGCACATATTCATCAAGCCCTGTTTCTTGGGAAACCTTATCGGCTATCACCTGGCAGTCGTCTCTGGTATGTCCATGAACCATTGCAAATAGGTTATAGGCCCAGAGGGGGCCAGTCTTTCTTTCATAGCAGTGGCTTACTTCATGAAGGGCAGCCAACTTTTTGCCAGCTATCTCCACTACCTCTGGTGGAGCTACCCAGCAGGTCATGGCGTTGGCCGTAAAACCGATATTGTTGTGTTTAATGGAAGCACCGAACCGCCGCATGATGCCCCGTTGCCGAAGAGAACAGCAATAAGCCAGAAACTCTCCTACATCCATCGTCAGCCGGGCCGACATTTTGTCAAAGGGTCTTTGGGCTAACGGCAGGTCCTGCTGTAGCTCATTAATTATTGCCTTGTCTGTCGGGGAGAGGTCGGCTTTTTGCTCAAGAATACTTGGCGGAGCAATGCCAGTGTCCGGCATCTGCTGGCCGTCTCCAGCCAGGTCAAAAAATACGCCTATTTTGAAAAGTCTTAAAGCAGGCAGTTCCAGCATAGCCTCAGGTTTTATAGTATTACTCAATTTTTGCAGCTCGGTCTCTACCTCAACACCGGGTGGCAAAGCCAAGGTGAACCAAAGATTGAGGTAATTTTCTCGCTCGTAGCCGTGGCTTATGCCGGGATGTTGGTTTATAGCTTTTACTGCTCTGTCTAACTGATTCTCGGCCACTTTCATGGCTACCAGTGTTGTCTGGTAACCCAGTCTTCTAGCTTCTAAGACAGGACCTATCTGGCGGACAACCCCTTCCTGCTTAAACCGCTCAATGCGATGAAGCACCTCGTCAGCACTAATACCTAGCTGAGTCCCCAGAACAGAGAATGGTTCCCGGCTGAGGGGAAAAGCTACCTGTATGGCATTAAGCAGCTTTTTGTCAACATCATCAAAGTGTATTTTCACTTTCTTACCTTTATTTCAGTCTTTGCTACGAGGGCAGGCTCGTACACGCAATAAGGCTCAGCCTCAAGATAATCCCCGGTAGTTTCATAAGCCCGCGCCCGACAACCGCCACAAAGCTTTTTATACTCGCAGCGACCACACTTCCCCTTAATCTTGGAGAGGTCTCTTAAATCGCGAAACAATGGTGAATCGTACCAAACTTCTTTGAAGCTTTGCTCTTTTATATTACCGGCCTCAACATCCAGATAGCCGCATCCCTGCACCCTGCCCGTATGAGAGATGAAGCAAAAGCCCACGCCTGC
>DAOWHE010000010.1 GCA_030641585.1 Dehalococcoidales bacterium
AAGTCAATAAGAAAGCGATGGGAATTAAAGAAGTTTAACTTAGCCCTATTAGCCGTGTCAAGAAAACAGGAGCTTGCCCCTCTTTGACTGCTCCTGGTTAACAACTTCAAAGGTTTTCATCCCTTGACGGCTAACCCGGGCTAAGAAGAGACTTACGTCAATCAGTTTAAGAATTATGCTATAATCAGGCTGTAGTTTTGTTACTCAAAAGGGTTAAGAATGGCTTCCAAAAGCATTGAGCCAACCAGAGCACCCGATGACGCCTTTGCCATCCAGACCTTTAAACTGACCAAGACGTTTGGCAGTCTGGTGGCTGTTGACGGTATTGACCTAAATATCAGAAAAGGGGAGCTGTTTGCTCTCCTCGGGCCTAATGGGGCCGGCAAGACCACCACCATCAATATGCTCTGCTGCCTGCTCAAGCCCAGCGGTGGCACAGCCAAAGTTATGGGCTACGATATTAACCGGGAGCCATATAAGATAAAAGAAGTCATCGGTGTCTCCCCTCAGGAAACGACCCTTTCCGAGCACCTCAATCCTAAAGAAAACCTAAACCTGATTGGCCGAATACACGGTGCCAACCCCCAGAAGCTAAAGACCAGGTCTGAGCTCTTGCTGGAGACAATGGGGCTTACCGGCAGAGCTAAAGACCAGGTAAGGAAATTCTCCGGCGGCATGAAACGAAGACTCAATATAATAATGGCGCTGATTCACAACCCCCAGATTCTTATCCTGGATGAGCCCACCCTCGGTCTTGACCCCCAGGCACGCCGAGCAGTATGGGAATATATTACCCAGTTCAAGGGCAAAAAGACCATCCTGCTCACTACCCACTATATGGACGAAGCTGATTTCCTGGCTGACCGGATAGGCATTATAGATGGTGGTAAGATTGTCGCTTTGGGCACCAGTACCGAACTCAAGATAAGCATGCTGAAAACACATACCATGGTTATTCAAGCCTGGAACCTGATCCAGAAGGTAGTAACGGAAATGAGAAGTAGATACGCCGAGGTAGAAGTAAGCAAAGGCACTATGATGATTACCGATAAACGGCTTGATTTCAGAGAGGTTGTTGACCAGCTACACGCCGCCGGAGCTGTAGTCCGCTCTGCCTATATCAAAGAGCCAACCCTGGAAGATGTATTCCTTGATATAACCGGCAAGGAATTAAGGCAATGAGATTCTGGCAGCTCACCCTGAGGAATCTAAAAGAGACCTATCGAGATCCGCTGGCACTGGGCTTTCTCCTGGCTTTTCCGCTTATGTTCATGCTGGTTTTCGGGGCTGCCTTTGGTAGTGAGACTACCCCCGGCTATCTTATCGGCGTGATAGATGATGAGCAAACACTGGTGTCACAAGCCTTCGCTACCGAAGCACTGGCTGAGGTGCCAACCATTGAAGTTGCCGCCTATGAGGATACCACCACCGCCATGAAAGACCTTAAGCTGGGTGACATCAGGGCCTATATTGTTATCCCCGATGGATTCGGCGAGCAGGTAACCTTAAGCCGGCAGGGTGAAGAAGCTGATATTGTATTAAACATTACCTATGATGAAAGCGACCTCATGGTATCGGGGCAGATTATCTCGGCAATTAATGCTGCCACCCAATCCTTTGCCGAAATAGAGATACCGATAACCATCAACGCTAACCCTATCCACTTAGAGACTGAGATAACCTTTATTGATTTTATCGCCCCGGGGATAATAATCTTTGGCATCCTGATAATGATACCCACCTCAGCCCGCATCATGCTCCGGGATAAGGAGACTAGATTCCTGGCTCGTCTGCTTACCACCCCAGCCAGGTCCTGGGAATTCATCTCTGGCTACTCCCTGAGCATGGCGGTCATTGCCATCGCCCAGATAATAGTTTTTATCCTGCTCGGCTGGCTGTTCGGCATGGACATAGTGGGCAGTATCTGGCTGGCTTTTCTCATCTTCCTGCTGACGGCTATATGCTGTATCGGCATGGGCATGGTGGTTGCCTCACTATCCAAATCAGAAAATCAGGGAGAGTCACTTAGCTGGCTCTTTTCTATGCCTCTGGCAATTATCTCCGGGGTCTGGTTCTCCATAGAGACAATGCCGTCATACGTTCAAACATTTGCTTACGCCTTCCCCTTCGCCCATGCCGTTGATGCCACCCGGGCGGTTATTACCCGCGGTGTCGGACTGGAGGCGGTAAGCGGCGACATGTTGTTTCTGGTCGGCTGGGCAGCAGGTATCTTTATCCTCGGTATAATACTATTCGGCAGGACTATGCGAAGCTAGGTGCCTATGAAAGTTATTGAATGGCTCGGTGAGCGGGTAAGAATCATTGACCAGACCAGGCTACCCCAGAAAGAAGTCTACCTGGAGCTTACCAGCTATCAGGATATAGCCTCAGCAATAAGAGAGATGCTTGTCAGAGGAGCACCGGCTATCGGGGTAGCCGCTGCCTATGGTATTGCCCTCGGTGCTCTGGAAATCAAGGCTACCTCCAGAAGCCAATTCATGAAAGAGTTTGAGAAAGTTGCCAGGATAATTGCTGACACCCGACCCACCGCCAGAAACCTGTTCCAGGTTATTGAACGGATGCTCAAAGTAGCTGCTGCCGGAAAAGATATAGAGCAGATTAAGAAGGCGCTGGTTAGTGAAGCCATTAAAATTCACAGTGAAAGCCACGAGGCAGACCAAAAGCTCAGCCAGCTCGGCGCCGAGCTAATCGGGAACGGCTTTAGTATCCTGACCCACTGTAACACCGGCCCACTGGCTACCGCCGGCTACGGCACCGCTCTGGGGGTAATCAGGTGGGCAAATGAGCAGGGCAAGAAACTCAAGGTGTTTGCCACCGAGACCCGCCCCCTGTGCCAGGGAGCCAGACTTACCGCCTGGGAGCTGAAGAGAGCCAATATCCCGTTTACCCTGATTACCGACTCCATGGCCGGCTACTTTATGAAACGGGGAGAGATTGACTGTGTCATTGTCGGCGCCGACAGGATTACCGCCAATGGTTATACTGCCAACAAGATTGGCACCTATTCCCTGGCGGTACTTGCCAATGCACACGGCATACCGTTCTATGTCGCCGCCCCCACCTCCACCATTGATTTCTCCCTGACCAGTGGCTACCAAATCCCTATTGAAGAGCGAAGCCCTGAAGAAGTAACCCATATTCAGGGAGTAGCCATTGCCCCCGAGGGCGTTAATGTCATCAACCCTGCTTTTGACATCACCCCCAGCCAGTACATCACCGCCATCATTACCGAAAAGGGTATAATAAGAGCACCGTATGGGGAGGGGATTGGGGGGATACTATGAGTAAGTATATTCAAACAGGAGAGGAATTACTAGACCACTTAAAGGAACAAATAGAATTCATGAAAGCATCGGCTGCTTCCTATGACAGCGGATTTGAAGGTGAGGCTAAAAGACTAGCCATTGCAATTCGCATTTTAGTTCATGATGCTTCCCAATCTATCTCGCTATTAGCACAATTAGGTAAAAGGCACATTTTCTTCTATGACTCCGCTTCAGTTTACGGCCCTAGAAATCTGCTTCCAAGTAACTGTTTGACGATGATGAAAATCTCCAAAGCTGGGGCTGAGTATGTTGCTCCGTTGGACAATCTACCACCTAGCAGGAACAAGGACAAAAAAGTAGGATTTGATAGATGGTGGAACAGAGATCTTATGTATAAAGATAGTGCAGCAAATACATTCACTAGAAAGGATTTAGTGCTCACCGTCGCAAATAAAGAAGGCGGAGCCCATATCGACCCCAAGCTTGACCAAGCCTATGCCAAGCTTTCAAGGTTCAATTCATTGGGTTGGAAATACATAGTTAATAGCAAAGAAAAGCCTTTACCTTCTCCCGTTCCATCAAGCATCCGGCAAATTGCTCTCGAAGTCT
>DAOWHE010000062.1 GCA_030641585.1 Dehalococcoidales bacterium
AATCCAGGGGTTTATATTCCACAGTTTAAGGAAGCTGGGGTGAAGGTGATGCCAGTAGTAGCCAGCGTGGCCTTAGCTATAAGACTTGAGCGTGCCGGTGTGGATGCCATTGTGGCTGAGGGTATGGAGTCGGGGGGGGAAGTGGGGGAAACAACGACCATGGTTTTGGTGCCTCAGGTGGTAGATAGTGTCCGGATACCGGTAGTAGCTGCTGGCGGTATTGGTGATGGGCGGGGCTTGGCGGCGGCTCTGGCGCTCGGGGCTCAAGGTGTTCAGATGGGGACACGCTTTGTCTGTAGTGAAGAATGTATTGCCCACTCTGAATATAAAGAGAAGATCTTAAAGGCACGCGACCGGTCTACGGTGGTTACCGGACAAACTACCGGCTATTCACTCCGTGGCCTACAGAACAGGCTGACACGGCAATTTGCCGAGCTGGAGAAGACTGGTGCATCTAAAGAGGAGCTAGATTTGTTTGGCCGGGGTAGAGTCTATCAGGGTCTAATTGAAGGTAAACTTGAGGAGGGTTCGCTGCTCTCGGGACAGATTGCCGGACTTATAAAAGAAATTAAGCCGGTTAAAACTATTATAGAAGAAACGGTAGCTGAAGCTGAAGCCATACTTGCTCAGCTTAATGGTTTGCACATGGAGGTTTAGTGTGGTTGAACCAAAAGTAGCCTATGTCTTCCCCGGGCAGGGCTCCCAGTGGGTAGGTATGGGCCGTGACCTCTATGACAGCTCTGATTCAGCTAAAGCAGTCTTTGATACGGCTGATGAGACACTGGACTTTCCATTATCCCAATTGTGCTTTAACGGTCCTGAGGAAGAGCTTCGCCAGACATATAATGCCCAACCGGCAATAGTAACCGTCAGCCTAGCCTGTCTATCGGCTACCCATGATATCAGCAGCAATGGATTGCCAGCCCCCGCTTTCGTTGCCGGCCATAGCCTAGGCGAGTACACAGCGCTAGCCGCCGCCGGGGTGCTCGATTCCGCCACCACCGTTTATCTAGCCCGGCAGCGGGGGCAGCTAATGCATCAAGCTGGTCTGAAAGAGCCCGGGGGGATGGTAGCCATAATCGGGCTTGGTGAGGCTCCACTAGTCAAAATATGTGCTGAAACTGACACCCGAATTGCCAATATTAACTGTCCCGGCCAGCTAGTAATCAGCGGGGCAAAAGAAAACCTGCCCCGAGCTACAGCTCTAGCCGAAGCCAGAGGGGCCTATCGGACTATCCAACTACAGGTAAGCGGTGCCTTCCATACGCCGCTGATGCAGCCAGCAGTTGACGGCATGTCCCAGATTATAACCAATATTTCTTTCCATAAACCGCTCATGCCTATCATAGCCAACACTACCGCTCAACCAATTACCACTGCCGAACAGGTCAAGGAAGAGCTCCTAAGGCAGCTATGCCATGGTGTTCAGTGGCAACGCTCCATAGAGTATATGATAAATAAAGGGGTAACTACCTTTGTTGAGATAGGACCGGGTAAAGTTTTAAGCGGCCTCATTAAACGGATAAACAAAAATGTTAAAATCTTAAACATAGGTGATGTGTCAGCTATTAGGAATTTAGAGGCTGTTTATTAAGGGCAAATTAAAGGGGGTGAGGCTTCGCCCTAGAGGGCTCAAACCCGAAGGGTTGATAAATAAACGATGGGAGAAATTAAAATATGGACCTTTCTAACAGGGTAGCCATCGTTACCGGCAGTGGCCGGGGTATCGGACGAGCTATTGCCCTAAAACTAGCTGAGGTTGGAGCTACCGTTGTTGTTAATGATATAAATGAGGTGGCTCAAGGTGTGGCCGAGGAAATCCGGGCTACAGGTCGGCAGAGCCTGGCCGCTCTGGCTAATGTCAGCTCATCAGAAGATGTAAGCAAACTGGTGGAGATAACAGTATCTACCTATGGCAAGATTGATATTCTAGTAAATAATGCCGGCATTACCCGGGACAAGCTTTTAATACGTATGTCAGACGAAGACTGGGACGAGGTGATAAATATTAACTTAAAAAGCGTATTTCTTTGCACCAGGGCGGCAGTAAGATATATGACTAAACAGCGCTGGGGTAGGATTATTAGCATTGCCAGTATTGTTGGCCTGATAGGCAACCCGGGGCAGGCCAATTATGCTTCAGCCAAAGCCGGTGTCATTGGCTTTACCCGCACCATTGCCAAAGAGGTTGCTTCGCGGGGCATTACAGTTAATGCTATTGCTCCCGGCTTTATCGATACCGAGATGACCCAGCGACTTGGGGAAAGCCAGCGGCAGGAGCTACTCAAACGTATCCCGCTGGGTTACCTGGGCTCGCCCGGCGATGTGGCTGAGGCGGTTGCCTTTCTGGCTTCAGAGGAGGCCAGATATATCACCGGACAGGTCATAAATGTGGATGGTGGCATGGCCGGAGCTTAGCTGTGAATAAAATTGATTCTTACCACTTTGGGCAGGTAGCGGTTAATGGTAAGCGATATACATCAGATGTAATCATTTTCCCTGATAGGGTCAACGCTCGCTGGTGGCGAAAGACGGGGCACGAGCTTCACCCTGATGATTTAAGCCAGGTCATGGCTGAAAAGCCTGAAGTGCTGGTAGTTGGCACTGGAGCCTTCGGTCTGGTGAAGGTGCTACCGGAGGTAAAACCAAGCCTTGAAGCTGAGGGCATTAAGCTCATTGCCGAGTCCACTGAGGAGGCATGTAACATATATAACCAGCTCTGCCATTCCCAGATGGTGGTGGCCGCCCTCCACCTTACCTGCTGAGTGAATTTGAAGAGATGAAACAGGAAGGCAAATCACCAGCTTCACCCATAGCACCGGT
>DAOWHE010000052.1 GCA_030641585.1 Dehalococcoidales bacterium
CTGCTAAGTGGCGTTCTTACCAAGAGCTATTCCCTCCCAAGACATGGCAAAGCAGACGATTGTCTTGAGCTTGGCACTGGGTACCAAACCAGTGAAGTCGACTAGGCTCTCACAGTAAGCGTAGGCGGCAGCCATGCCTCCTGTCCTTTGCCAGTAGCACACAACACCTTGCTTTCCAACAATGGGCTTAAAATGCTAGAATGGTGGTCAGGGTAAGCCTGTATCCAGAATAAAACATGCCAATGGCCCTGCATCACAGCCGCTAGTAATGACTACCTAGCTAGTCTTGTCCCTTAGGGAGAACTAATGAGTGATTACATTATCAAAGCGGAAAATTTGGTAAAAAGATTTGGTGAACTGGTGGCAGTTAATGATGTTAGTTTCAGTGTGGCACCAGGAGAAATCTTTGGCTTCTTAGGCCCCAATGGGGCTGGCAAAACGACTACTATTAACATCCTGTGTACTCTGGCTAAACCGACGTCAGGACGGGCTATCATTAATGGCTTTGATGTGGTGCGCCAGCAGAGCCAGGTGCGCCAGTCAATTGGGCTGGTCTTTCAGGACCCCAGCCTTGATGAGCGACTCAGTGGATTACAAAACCTGCGTTTCCATGCCATGGTCTATAACATACCCTCCTCGGTCCGTGAGCAGCGGATGGAGCAGATGCTCAGGATGGTTGAGCTATGGGAGCGGCGACATGGTGAGGTGCGCACCTATTCCGGGGGCATGAAACGCCGCCTGGAGCTAGCTAGGGGCTTGCTTCATCGCCCCAAGGTCTTATTCCTTGATGAGCCGACGCTGGGGCTTGACCCTCAAACACGCAGCCGTATGTGGGAGTACATACTTGAGATGCGACAGAGCGAAGGGACTACCATTTTCCTAACTACTCACTATATGGATGAGGCAGAAAAGGCTGACCGCATTGCCATCATTGACTACGGTAAGATTGTCGCCATGGATACCCCGGAAAAGCTAAAGAAGATTGTGGGGCAGGACATAATATCTGTGAAAACCGATGATAACGACAAGGCTACTGAAGAGCTCAGGCTTCGTTACCAAATTGAGGCTAGATATTATGGTGGTGGGCTTACCTTTGAGGTAGCCAATGGAGAGGAGTTCCTGCCTACCTTTATAAAGGGGCTTAACACCAAAATACTGAGCGTCAGCCTGCGTCATCCGAGCCTGGATGATGTCTTCCTCAAGCTTACCGGGCGGGAAATACGTGAGGAGGAAACAGTTGATGAATTTAAGGCAATGGTTCACCAGCATAGCCGCCGCCGATACCACTAGGAGGCAAGGATGAACCATCTGCGCGGCATTTACACCATCTGGTACCGCGACATACTCCGTTTCTGGCAGGATAAGGTGCGTTTGGTCGGCTCTTTAGTCTTCCCCCTGCTTTTCCTGTTTGTCTTTGGTAGTGGGCTCGGCAGTCAGATGGGCTCTTTTGGCACTGGAATTGATTTTACCCAGTTCATGTTCCCGGGTATTGTTGGGATGATGGTACTCATGGGCTCGCTTATGGCTGGGATATCGCTGGTCTGGGATAGAGAGTTCGGCTTCCTAAAGGAAGTACTGGTGGCACCCATCAGCCGTACCTCAGTAGCCATAGGTAAGACTCTAGGTTCGGCAACAACTGCCCTGTTCCAGGGGATATTCATCCTGTTACTTGCCCCCCTAATTGGTATCTCTCTATCGCTGGGGACAGTGCTGGCGCTTATCCCGCTACTGTTTCTACTGGCGGCTTCAATGGGCTCCCTGGGCATCCTGCTGGCGACACGTATCAAGTCCATGCAGGCGTTTCCGGTGGTGATGCAGATGCTGGTCTTTCCCATGGTATTTCTCTCTGGAGTATTTTTCCCGGTGGAGGGTTTGCCGGCCTGGATGAATGTCCTGGTCAAGCTAAATCCGGCTACCTATGGCATCGCCCCCATCCGCCAGGTAGTTCTAGCAGCCGGGCCAGACTCACCTTTTAGTATAAGTGTGCTGGGGCACACTATGTCACTCTGGGATAACATTGCTGTAATGGCAGTCTTTGGCATAGCGATGACTCTTCTGGCTATGTGGTCTTTTGGTAGTCAGGAGTAAGCTTCCCAAGAAAACTCACCTGTGTTAAAATTGAGACTACGTAAATGAAGACTTTTTCTCTGGGTTTAGATATCGGCTCGGTGAGGGCTAAGCTGGCGCTCATTGATGAGGCGGGCAAGGTTATTCGGCTTGATAGTGAAAAAATAACCTCCAGTCCTACGGCGGTAGTCAATTCACTGATTGCCCGGCTGGGTGAGGAGGTAAGTCTTGAACAGATTGTCTCGGCTGGCATCTCTGGCTCGGGCAAGGGGGTCATCCCCAAAGAGCTTAATTGGGCTGAGTACAGCAGCCCGCTGTCGATTGCTGCCGGGTTGCTTCACTACCATCCCGATGGCAAAACCATCATTCAGATTGGCGGCCAGAGCTCTCTGGTCATAGGGCTGGTAGATGGTTTGACAAAGCCGTGGCAGGTAGACTCAACCCCCCTTTGTGCCGTCGGCACTGGCCGCTTCCTTGAGCAGCAGGCATATCGGCTTGGCATCAGCCTGGATGACTTTGCCCGGTTGGCACTCAAATGCCAGGGCAGCCCACCTAGGATAGCCGCCAGATGCAGTGTCTTTGCCAAAACTGACCTTATCCATCTCCAGCAGAAGGGTGCCCCGGTTGAAGCAATGCTTTACGGCCTCTGTGAAAGTGTCGCCCGAATGGTGGTCTCTCTTAAAAAGGGGACATTTTTGGAGCCAGTCTACTTTGTCGGTGGTGTGGCGGCTAATAGGGCTATAGCCAAGTCTCTCGGTGATGTGCTCTCAGCCAGGAATGAGCATCGGGCGCAAATAATAATTCCCGAGAACTATCTTCACATTGAAGCCCTGGGGTCAGCCTTGCTTTCAGTCAGGAAGAGGTCGCGGGTGGTTATGCTACCGGAAGCATATAGCCGGCAGCGCTATTTTGAGATGCCCAGGCTCAAAAAGATTACCCCCCATCATAATGGCTCAGGTCATCGCATAGAGGCACTAGGCACTGGCTATCTTGGGGTTGATGTTGGCTCTACGAGCACCAAGGCGGTCATAATTGACCAATCGGGCAGGGTTTTAACTAAAAACTATCTGATGACTGCGGGCAAACCCATTGATGCCGTTAAGGAGGTTTTTAAGAATCTGCTCCAACTTGGTGCTGACAAGGTCAGGATAGCTGGTGTCGGCATTACTGGTTCCGGAAGGTATCTGGTCGGCAGCTTCATCGGGGCTGACCTCGTTAAGAATGAAATCACGGCACAGACCCGAGCCGCCGCCGAGATAGACGCCGAGGCCGACATCATTGAGGTCGGTGGCCAGGATTCCAAGCTGGTTATCAAGAGGAACGGTATTGTTGTTGACTATCAGATGAACAAGGCGTGTGCCGCCGGTACAGGGAGCTTCATTGATGAACTGGCTGAGATGCTCGGCGTTTCGGTAAGCAATGGGGATTTCGCCACTTTGGCATTTAAGGCACCCTATACCATTGACCTGGGAAGCAGATGCACCGCCTTTACCGCTCAGGCAGTAGCTTTAGCCCAGCAGGAAGGCGTGTCGCTGGAAGTGATTACCGCCAGTCTGGCTAACTCAATCGCCAAGAATTATCTGTCCAAGGTAGTGGGTTCGAGAAAACTGGGCAACAAGGTTATCCTCACCGGAGCCGTATTTTACAACCAGGCTATTGTCTCTGCCTTTCATGGGCAACTTGAGGAGAAAACACTAGCC
>DAOWHE010000056.1 GCA_030641585.1 Dehalococcoidales bacterium
TAGAATATTCAGCAAGGCCGGAATAGTGATTGACAGAGATTTCCCACCAGAGTAACCTAGACGTTTAGATGTTACTGCCGAATTTAGCAATCAGAAATCTGACCCGGTGCCGTGTTCGGACGCTACTTACTATCTTACTTAGGCATGGCTATAGCTATCTCATTTACCGTGGGCATCCTCAGCATCAGGGAGGGCTTCATGGCATCCTTTGAGAACTCACTGGCTAAGCGATGACTGCCCTCCCAGACAAGTCCGGTGCTATTCCTATCTTAAACGGAGTTACCTCTGATTACTTCGCCGAGATAACACCCTATCTGCTCGTTTTGGAAAAACCTTACCACCTATTACCGAAAAGACTTACCCTAAGTTAAGAAACGCCTATTGATAAACTAAACGACCTATTATACAATGAATGGGAATATGATGGGGTATGATAAGGATGCCTAGCAAAGATGCTGAACCTTCTGGCCTAGACACACTAAATAGCATTTCACCAAAGGTCTTGAAGGATATGGCAAGTGATACGGCGACACTTAAGGACGCGGTAGCTAGAGCTGAAGAATTGGGTAAGTCGGCCAAGGGAGTTGCTGAGGAATCAATAAGCATATCCCTGGAAGCAATAAGCCGGGCTGAGAAAGTAAGCAAATGGGCTAAAGAGGCCGCTGAGGTAGCAGCAAGAGAATCACAGGAAGCGGTGCGCCGGGCTGAGGAGATAAGCAGGACAACTAGGGAAGACCTTGGGACATCAAAGAGAACCCTTAAAGAAGCGATAAGCCGGGCTGAGGAATTTAGTAAGATAGCTAAGAAGGTCACTGAGGCGTCGCGAAGAGCTTCTGGGGAAGCAATAAGCAGGGCTGAGGAGACAATCGAATCGACCAAGGAAACTGTTGAGGCTTTGACAAGAGCCTTTGAGGAAGCGATAAGCAGAGCTGAAGAAACAGCAAAGTCGGCCGCGGAGACGGTTGAAGAATCGATAAGAGCATCCTGGGAAGCGATAGGCCGAGCTGAGGGGACAGGCATAGCAGCCAAGAGGACATCCGAGGAATCAAAAAGGGTATCCCAGGAAGCGGTAGGCAAGGCCGAAAAAGTAACCAAGTCAGCCGAGAAAGCTGCTAAGGCGTATACCAAGACCTTTGAGAAAGCGATAAGCCAGGCTGAGGAAGTAAGCAAATGGGCTGAGGAGACGGCTGAGGCATCGATAAGAGGATCACAGGAAGCGATAAGCAGGGCTGAGGAAATCAGTAAATCAGCCAAAGAGACGACTGAGGTATCGAAAAGAGCATCGCAGGAGGCGATAGGCAGAGCTGAAGAAGTGAGCAAATCAGCCAGGGAGGCGGCTGAGGCATCGATAAGGGTATCTCAGGAAGCGATAAGCAGGGCGGAGGAAACGGGGAAGTCAACTAATGAAGTCGCGGAGATATCGAAAAAAGCATCGCAGAAAGTGATAAGCAGGGCTGAAGAAGCGAGCCAATCGGCCAAAGAGGCAGCTGAGGCATCGATAAAAGCATCGCAGGAAGCGATAGGCAGGGCTGAGGAAATCAGTAAATCAGCCAAAGAGGCAGCTGAGGCATCGAAAAGAGCATCACAGGAGGCGATAGGCAGAGCTGAAGAAGTGAGCAAATCAGCCAAAGAGGCAGCTGAGGCATCAATAAGGGTATCTCAGGAAGCGATAAGCAGAGCTTGTGAAATCAGTAAATGGGCCGAGGAGACGGCTGAGGCATGGGCGAGAGCATCGCAGGAAGCAATAAGTAGGGCTGAGGAATCAAGTAAATCAGCCAGGGAGGCGGCTGAGATATCGGCAAGAGCATCACAGGAAGTTATAAATAGGGCTGAGGAAGTGAGCAAATGGGCTACAGAGGCGGCTGAGGCATCGATAAGAGCGGCTAAGAAAGCCGCTGAGGCGTCAAAGAAAACAATCAAAGAGGCGGCCAAGGCGTGGTCAAGGGTATTCGAGGAATTCATAAGTGACACCGGAGAAAAAGGTAAAACGACCGAGCAGCCGGCCAAGCAAACTGCTAAGGCACCAATAGAAACATCCGGGGAAGCTACTGGTAAAGCTAAGGAAATAAGCAAAGTTTCCAAGAAGGCTGCTGAGGCATTGGCAAGATCCTTCGAGGAAGCAATAAGCGGAGGTGGAGAAGCTAGCGTAAAGAAAAAAGAAAAGGTCAAAAAAGAGCCGAGGAAAATTGAGACTCGTTTGGAATCCCTAGCCAGAATGTACGCGGCTAGTGAAGCTAAGCAAGCCGAAGAAGGAGTCGAAGAGGGGGAAAGCTAAACAAGCTACCATAATTATTGCCATATTAGCGCGGAGGTATGATAGTGGTGCGTAGATAGAAGAGAGTCAGAAGCTACCTCATTTGCAGGTGAAATAGAATATATTAAATTAAAGGGGGTGTTTTATGGTGAATCAGGAAGGGCAAGCCCAAAAGGTTGTGAAGCAGGCTGAAGAGGAAGCTGCAAAATGGGCTGCTGGGCCTCTTGAGCAGGCGACAGACCCTCTTACTGAGCTTCTAGGCCGGGCTCAAAGGGCCTACGCAGATTACATAGCGGCTCAAAAGGAAGTGGCGAGGGCGTATAAGGAACGGGAGCAACAGGTGGAGAAGGTTTATAAAGAGGCTGAACAGCAAGCCAATAAGGCCTACGACACAGTCGTAGAACAAGTCTTAAGAGGCCGTGAGAAGGCTGAACAGCAGGCTGAGGAGGCATATAAGAAAGCTAGGGAGAAAGCCGCGGAGGTTTATCAGGAGAGTGTAAGGCAAGCCTCAAAAGAACGCAAACAAACTCTGGAACAGGCCTGGAAAGCCTGCAAAGAAACTACGGAGCAATCTTGGAGAATCTTCCAAGGAGACAAGGTAGGAGAGGGAAGAGCAGACTAACTGGTATATTGTTCACTCAAAGGCTTGGACTGCTAAGTCATAGTAGTGAGGGTATATCCTTGAAGGCTTCCTCAATTCCTCTGTATCCATACTCTATCCCTCCCTGCCTCCTCTTGGCATTAGAGATATAGTTGATTGTCTTGGTAAAGTAGTCCATGACTTTTCTTGAATTAACAAGGTCAGACAGGACAACGGTGACATCCAGTGAGCCTTTCTCTCTGGGGTAATCGCCGCTGCGTATTATGGCCTCCGTGGCCATACCTTTCAGAGAATCTGAGAGGCCATTTATCAGGTCCATATGCATTTCCTCGGATGGCGCAGTTAGAAGATATAGGGCCTTCTTTGCATCGGTAGGGTCGCACTTGAGCGTTAACTCACCAAGGGCTTCATCCATCGCTTGTGCTCCCCTTAGGGTTTTGGTGCTCTTTTGCCTGAAATCAAGCTTCTCTGTAAAGGGGAATCTGATCCGTGGTATTCGCGCTTTACCATAGCCAATTACTGACCATCCTATCAGAGTCTGTATTATGTCTCCAGCGTCAAGCACTCTTGAACCGATGTATTTTGGATTCGTCTCTTCGCCGGCACAAAGCAAATTATAAAATGGCTTAACTACTAGGTAATTGATTTTGGACAGGTTCTTTTTAACCGAGCTATTTTTTTCAACATATCTTTGATTATCAACTAGAAATATGGCATCAGCTGCTAAATAGGCGGATTTAAGGCATGTGCCCACGTTAAAAATAGACCTTTCCTCTGTCATCTCTTCGTATCTAAAAGGAAGAACGATAAGGTTATATACCGGTTTTTCCCGGTAGTGCTCCTTTAATTGCTGTGTTAGCACTGGTATTGCTCCAGAGCCGGTACCACCGGCAGCACCAGCGATTAGCAAGAAGGCATCTATCTCAGAGAGCCGTTTTGTTGCTTTTATAGTTTCTATAACCTTATCGCCATCCTCCTTGGCCAGGTCAGCACCAATTTCATTCATTTTACCGACACCGTGACCACTGGTCCTCTGACCTCCGATGAGGATTCTATGCTGGTAATCAGACTTTATATGGTATAGTCCGCTTAAGTCAGCAATATCCGTGTTGACAGCTAAAACATTAGTAATAATATCAATTCCACGCTTAAGGCGCGCCTTTTTATTTAGTAGGACAAAGGTGTCAGCAATCCTGCCGCCACATTGCCCACAACCTATAACCAGTAATTTCACTTTACACCCCCATGCTCAATAGTGCCTTATTATGAGCATAATTACATAGCAGTGTCATATGCCGTTTCATAATTAACAATGCTTATCAAGAGACAAGGTAAGTACAGGAATCAGCCCCCTAAAAATGAGAGCGGCCTTCTATAATAGAAAGAGTTTACCTGCTTTGCCGACTTTCGTCAATACCCTGTCGGAATGATTGGCGAATTCCTTGCTGTCACTCCCCGATGATAAGGAGAGGACATTTGAGAAGGTGGCACATTTTCTAGTGAATGTGGCTGATGCTTGTAGAACAGCTAATCAGGAACAGAGAAACAAGTTAGCCAATGTGCTCTTTGAGGAAATCAAGGTGGATAGCGGTGGCAAGGTGGTGGCGGTGAAGCCAAGGCCAGAATTCAAGCCCTTCTTTAAGATGAACTTCGAGTGGCACTCTAAAGATATTGGATGGCGACCCCGAGGGGATTTGAACCCCTGATCTCCACCGTGACAGGGTGGCGTGTTAGGCCGCTACACCACGGGGCCATTCTTAAGCCACCAAAGTCTAGCAGGGATAACATTTTGTGTCAAACTGCAGTTAACTATTTTCCTCTAAATATAGAGTGGCCGAATAAGCGTTGTGTCTATTCCCTGTTGTGTGGTATAATGGACAACAAAATTTTTGAGGGGAATAAGTGGTATCAAGAGGCACAAAAGTAACGCCCAGAAGGAAACGAAGAGTAGTCAAGGAAGTAGTAAAGGCAGAAGAGTCACTGCGTGACTACGAACTGGTATTGATTATTAGCCCGGAAGTCAGTGAAGAGGAATTTGAGGCTACATTAAATAATATAAGTCAGCTTATTAGTGGTAATGGTGGTGATGTTTCCAATGTAGAGCAGTGGGGCAAAAGAAAACTGGCTTATCCTATAGGACATTTTATAGAGGGCAGTTATGTGTTAACCCGGTTTAAGATGAGGCCGACGCTGAGCAAGGAACTGGAAGCAAAGCTGCAAATTTCTGAGGAGGTTCTGAGGCACCTACTAATTAGACTAAGCAGCTGATTAAAAGAAATACTATTTTGGGCTGTTTTAAGAGGTAAAAGGAGTTTGGGGAGATGGCAAGTTTGAACAAAGTGATGATTATTGGTAATGTTGGCAGTGAGCCCGAAATGCGTTTCACCCCCAATGGCAATCCGGTAACCTCATTTCGGGTTGCCACCAATTGGATTTATACCTCTCCTGAAGGGGAGCGTAGGCAAGAGACAGAGTGGTTTTCTGTGGTAACCTGGAACAAGCTAGCCGAACAGTGTAATCAGTTTCTGAACAAGGGTAGGCTTGTCTACGTCGAGGGTAGGCTGCGTACCCACAGCTGGGAAGGCCAAGACGGGCAGAAGCGTTATCGAACTGAGGTGATAGCCAATAGGGTAACATTCCTTGATCGGCAGGCATCAGCCCCATTTCCCGAAGATAAAGTTGATGAAGCTGAGACTGGTGGAAAAATTGATGAAGCTGAGACTGGTGGAAAAATTGATGAAGCTGAGGCTGGTGGACTGGAGCCGGATGATATCCCCTTTTAGCAGCGGTGAAAAATACAACGGGAGAATTATAACTAGTGGTTGGACGATACTTTGGTAAACCCAGGAGTAATGCAGGTGCCAAGTGGAGCAGGGGGCGGTATCCACCTAGGCGCAAGGTTTGTTCTTTCTGTGTTGACAAGGGAGAGATAGACTACAAAGATTCGGCTAAATTAAGCCGCTACATCTCGGATAGGGGCAAGATTGAGCCGCGCCGTAGAACTGGTACTTGTGCCAAACATCAGCGCGCTCTGGCGGTGGCTATAAAGAGGGCACGGCACTTGGCCCTGCTACCATTTGCACAGGAGCACATTTATAGGATGGGCAATGTTGCTTTCTTAAGCCCATCGCCAGCTGAGATAAAGCCAGCACCAGTTGAGTCTGCCCCTTCTTTAGTAACCGAGGAGACGCAGTAGCTGGCATGTAGACTTGGCTCACCAGAAGTATTCAAAGGTCGCCAGCATTGGTCGTAGATGAGAGAGAATAGCACTTTTGGTAATAGCTCTATCTATCCCCCAAGTAAGCTTTCCCTGATGGAGCGTCCCCTGAAAAGGTGATGAATCTGTGACTATCTCAGTGTTAAGGAGCTAGAGTGCCGAAGAGGACTTATCAACCAAAGAGAATTCCTAGAAAACGCGAGCATGGCTTTTTGACCAGGATGAGCACTCGAGGCGGACGAGCCATATTAAAAGCCAGGCGTCTTAAAGGTCGTAAGCGACTGACCGTGGTCTGATGTCAGCGGCAGCGCTCTTAAGTAGTATTGCTTATCCATCCCCAGAACTCTGCCTTTTGAACATTCTTGATAACTTTTATCTTTGCTAGTAAACTGACTAAGTTGAACGATGAAAGGGGAAGAACACCTAGTCAAGCCAGGACAGTATGCTTCGGTTCTGAGTCAGGGGAGTTCATGGGTGGGCAGATTGGTGGTAATGAGGGCTTTGCCCAATGGACTGAAGCTATCTCGCTACGGCTTGGTGGCCAGTAAGCGGGTAGGCAATGCGGTAGTAAGAAATAGGGTAAAGCGTTTGCTTCGTGAAATCCTGAGGCAAACGCTGCTTAAGCCGGGATGGGATATAGTCTTTATTACTCGCCCAGCGGCGGCTACCGCCAGTTTTAGCGACTTAAGGCAATTAGTTAGCAGCCTGTTATCTCGGGCTGAGTTATTGATGGAAAAACATGAAAAGACTAGTATTAGGACTGATTAGACTCTATCAGCTTTCAATATCACGGGTTATGCCACCGTCCTGTCGTTTTACCCCGACCTGTTCCCATTATACCTATGAAGCCATCTCAAGGTTTGGTTTCGCCAGAGGGGTCTGGCTTGGCATAAGACGACTGACTCGTTGCCATCCTTTACATAAAGGTGGTTATGACCCGGTCCCGGAACAATAACTAGCTCGTTCGTTAAAGGAAGTAGTGTGGTTAGACATAATAAGAGGTTAGCCGGTAAAATATTGCTCTTGGTGGTCCTATTTGTCGCCGTGCTGACTTTTTTGGGATGCGTCAGCCTCGGCGGTGCGCCATTAGGCTGGTCGGGAGTAGCTATAGCCGATGGAGCCTTATATTTTGGCTCTATGAAAGGTGAACTGGTGGCTCTGGACTTGAACGGTAATCCCCTGTGGCAGGCATCTCTTGAAGACTCAGGCTCGGCCGGTGGTTTTGGCTGTGCGCCAGCCTCTACCTCAGCAGCCATCTACGGCACTCCAGCAACAATGGGGGATTTGATTTATACTGGCGGCTACGATGGCAAGATTTATGCTATCAATTTAAGTTCCGGTGCTCTGAGGTGGGTATATCCTCGTCAGGGCAATCTTCAGCCTATTGTTGGTGGACTGGTAGTTGCTCAGGACAAGCTCTATTTTGGCTCCTCTGACGGCAAGGTCTATGCCATAGATGCTACCACCGGTGATAGGGAATGGGTGTTTCCCACCGGGGATAAGATTTGGTCAACCCCGGTGATTAGTGGTGATACGGTCTATATTGGTTCCTTTGATAGGAAGCTTTATGCCATAAATGCTGCTGATGGTAGTAAGAAATGGGACTTTTCTACTGAAGGGCCAATCGTCTCAACACCTGTGGTGTATAATAACACGGTTTATGTTGCTTCTTTTGACCGCCACCTCTATGCCATAGACGCTTCAAATGGCCAACTAATCTGGCGCTTTCCATCTGCGGATGAGACTGAAAACAGACCAGTAAAATGGTTCTGGGCCAGTCCGGCACTCTATGATAACACCATCTATGCTCCGTCCTTGGATGGGCGGGTCTATGTTTTGGATGCTGAAAGCGGAGTTCTGATAACAGTGCTTGACCTAGGCAACCCGATTTCCTCATCACCAGTAGTGGTTGAGGGCAGGGTAATAATCGCTTCAGAAGAAGGTAAGATATATTCCATAGATACCGGCAACAACCAGAGCATAGAGCTACGAGCCCTGGGGAGGGTATCAGCTCCCCTTGCTGCCAGTGATGGCATCGTTTATGTGCATGTCCAACAAGATGAAGCCATCTATGCCATAAACGCAGTGACAGGGGCAGTATTCTGGAATACCCCCATCAACTAACAAGCGAGGTAGGCTTAATTGGATATCGGAGCAATCTGGGACCTGATTATTCTTCAGCCAATTATAAACAGCATGATTGCGCTGTCCGATATCCTGTTTGGCAACTTCGGACTTTCTATTATTATCCTGACCATTGTTATCCGGGGACTGATGTATCCCCTAACCATAAAGCAACTCCATGCCACCAGGGCCATGCAAAGCCTTCAGCCCAAGATTGCTGAACTCAAGAAAAAGCATGGCAAGGACAAGCAAAAATTAGCCCAGGAGCAGATGCGGCTGTATAAAGAGTCGGGGGTAAGCCCCGCCGGTTGCCTGGGGCCGATGCTAATTCAGATGCCCATCTGGATAGCCCTTTACCAGTCAATTATCCGGGTCTTAGCCGTGGACCCCGGGAGTTTCTTGAACCTGTCACGGTATCTCTATTCTTGGCCGGTGCTCTATGAAGCACTGCCGCTGAATAATCAGTTCCTCTGGCTGAATATGGCAACTCCAGATATCTTCCTGGCACTTCTCGTTGGCGGCTCTATGTGGGTGACGCAAAAGATGATAACACCGGTTTCCACTGACCCCAAACAGCAGGCACAGGGTCGGACAATGTTGATAATGATGCCAGTGATGTTTACCTTCCTTTCTATGACATTCCCCAGTGGACTGGCTCTCTACTGGGTGAGCACCAATCTTATCACTATTGTTATTCAGTATTTTGTTACCGGCTGGGGAGGCCTGCGGCCGTCAAAGGTCGGCAAGCCAGCAATTATTAGAGATAAGAAATATAAGCAGCGTATTGCTCAGGTAGAGCAAGTACCTTCGGAGACTGCTGCTCTTGAGGCTGATATTGTTGAAACTAGTTCCGCACAGGAAGAAGGGGTGGGAGATGAAAGAGATAGAGACAAGCGCCAAGACCGTGGAGGAGGCTATAAAGCTAGCCCTAGAAGAATTAGGCAGAAGCCGAGAAGAAGTAGAAGTCGACGTCCTAAGCGAAGGTAGCCATGGTATCCTGGGGATAGGGGCTGAAGAGGCCAAGGTTAGAGTAAGGCTGCTTGAGCCCACGCCCTCCGAAACAGATTCTGAACCGCAAGGTCCCGAGCCCGGTCAGAAGAGGGATATAGTCAGTTTTACCCAGAGTGTACTGGAGGCAATGCTTGATAAGATGGGGGTAACTGCTTCCGTTGTCTTTGAGACTGGAGCTATCGTTCAGGAAGCGGAGAGGACCCTGCCTCCTATCGTCTTTAACATAGAGGGTGATGACCTCGGTATTCTCATCGGGCGGCGTGGGCAGACCCTCGCCTGTCTGCAATACGTCGTAAGACTCATAGTAGCTCAAGAGATGAAGGCTCCCACACCGGTTATAGTTATTGATGTCAACGGTTATAAACAGCGCCGCTACCAGACACTGCAGGCTTTAGCTCAGCGCCTAGCGGAGCAGGTGGCTACCAGTGGTAATCCGTTTACTCTGGAACCGATGCCAGCTTATGAAAGGCGCATCATCCATCTGTCTCTGGCAGACCATCCTGATGTTACCAGTGAGAGCATTGGTGTTGACGAGGCTCGTAAGGTAGTTATTTCGCCCAAAGGACATGATACATCAGCTATAGAATAGCCTTGAGGGCAAAACTCGAGCAAA
>DAOWHE010000054.1 GCA_030641585.1 Dehalococcoidales bacterium
AGAGAGGCGAAGCCCCTCTTACAAAAATATCTTCCCCTTCCCAGGGGGAAGGGGATAAAGCGGGTCCCCAGGAAAATCAAAGATTTTCCTGGGTGCTTAAAGGGGATGGGGTTACCCAATAAAAGCTAAAAAATGGAAAAGGTGCTCTTCTGCTGGAGTGGTGGTAAGGACAGTGCTATCGCCCTTTACGAAATTCTGAAAATTAAAAGGTATAAAGTAGTATCGCTACTAACCACAATTACCGAGGACTATGACAGAATCAGTATGCATGGTGTTCGCCGGGTTCTGGTTGAGCAACAGGCAAAGTCGCTGGGTTTACCCATTGAAGAAGTATTTATTTCCAAGGCCTCTTCCAATGAAGGATATGAATCTAAGATGAGAGAAGTCCTTACCAGATTTAAACAAGGCGGGGTTTCTCTAGCTATTTTTGGCGATGTCTTTCTGGAAGGGGTAAGGAAATACCGTGAGGATAACTTGTTAAAGCTGGGCATGAAGGGAATCTTCCCGATATGGGGCAGGGATACTGCTGAGCTTACCGGGACATTTATAGACCTGGGCTTTCAGGCTGTCACCACCTGTGTTGATTCAAAGGTCCTGGATAAGAGATTTTTGGGCAGGGTGATTGATAAACATTTTCTGGATGAGCTTCCACCCAATGTTGACCCTGCCGGTGAAAATGGAGAGTTTCATTCTTTCGTCTTTGATGGACCGATATTTGGGGAGAGGATTGCCCATACCTTGGGGGAACAAGTGTTAAGGGATTCATTTTACTTTTGTGATCTAGTGCCAGTAAAAATCTAAAGGGGAGTTTTAGAGGGGGTGAGGTAGATAAAAAGTCCCATTAAATTCGGCACCGATGGCTGGCGGGGCATTATTGCCCAGGATTTTACCTTTGATAATGTGCGTATCTGCGCCCAGGCGGTAGCTGACCATCTTAAACAAACCGGTTTAGCCAGCCGCGGTCTAATCGTCGGCTATGACACCCGCTTTGCCTCTGAGGACTTTGCCCAGGCAGCGGCTGAGGTGGCTTCTGGCAACGGCATAAAGGTATACCTCTGCCCCGGAGCAACCCCGACCCCAGTGGTAAGCTATGGTGTTCAAGCTAAAAAGGCTGGCGGAGCCATTATTATTACTGCCAGCCACAACCCGCCCCAGTGGAATGGTTTCAAGTACAAATCCGAGATCGGTGCCAGCGCCCCAACTGAAGTTATCGCTGCACTGGAGAAGCACATCGCTCAAATCCTTGCCACAGGTGAGATGAACCAGATACCCTTAGCTTTAGCCCTTAAACAGGGACTGGCTGAATACACTGACCTGGCCCCAGTCTACCTAAAACAGATAAACCGCCTCATTGACCTCGGTGAGCTACGGAAAGCCAAGCTCAAGATAGTGGTTGACACTATGTATGGTGCCGCCGCCGGCTACTTCAAGATGCTGCTAGCAGGTGGCTCAAGCCAGCTAATAGAGATAAATAGTGAGCGCAACCCCATCTTCCCCGGGATGAAACAGCCCGAGCCGATTGCCGCTAACCTAGCCAAGTTAAAAGCCAAGGTTAAAAAAGAGAAGGCCAGTGTTGGCATTGCTACTGATGGTGACGCTGACCGCCTTGGTATCATAGATGAAAAGGGAAACTTCCTGACCCAGCTTCAGGTCTTTGCCCTGCTCGCCCTTTATATGCTTGAAGTACGCGGTGAGCGAGGCGCTATCGTAAAGACGATAACCGCCACCAGCATGCTCTATCGCCTGGGTGAAATATTTAACGTGCCTGTTTATGAGACATCGGTGGGCTTCAAGTACATCTCCCCCAAAATGCTAGAGGAAGATGCCCTCATCGGCGGCGAGGAGAGCGGTGGCTATGGCTTCCGTGGTCATATGCCGGAGCGTGATGGCATCCTGGCTGGGCTTTACTTCCTTGACCTGATGGTTAAGACCGGCAAGACCCCATCCCAACTCCTTGAGCACCTATTCAGCAAAGTGGGGCCCCATCACTACCAGCGTGTAGATATAGAATTCCCTGAAGAGGAGCGCCAGAAGATAACCAGTCGCCTCAAGGATAGTTCTCCCCAGTCTCTTGATGGAGTGAAAGTGGTAAAAAAGGATACCTTCGACGGCTTCCGCTTTACCCTGGCCGATACCACCTGGCTGCTAATCAGGTTTTCGGGCACTGAACCGCTTTTTAGAATCTATGCCGAAAGCGATAGCCCGGCCCGGGTAGAAAGGCTACTTGAACTGGGCAAAGAATTAGCCGGGGTGTAAGGAGTAGCGTTGAGCACAGAAGATAGACTTCCCCAAAAAACAGAAAAGCCGTGGGGATATGAGCTATTGTTTGCTCAGACCCCAAAGTATGCTGGCAAGATAATCTTTGTTAAAAAGGGACACCGGCTCAGCCTTCAATATCACGAAAAGAAGGACGAAAGTATGTATATATATCAAGGGAAGGTAAGGATAGAAATTGAAGGAAGCGATAGTCGTATGGTGTCAAGAGTAGCTGAGCCCGGTTACAGTATAAGAATTCCTCCCGGCACCAAGCATCGCCTGGAGGCTATAGAGGACACCACCCTGCTTGAGGTATCCACCCCGGAACTGAAAGATGTAGTCAGAGTGGAAGACGACTACGGACGAACCAAATAATGACTACACAAGCTACTACTGGCAATGCTATACGAAAGATTGCATAGCTTACAGCCTTTACCGCTTCGTATACTGAGGGGCTTTGCGGGCGCGCTTCAGGCCGGGCTTCTTTCTCTCTTTAATCCGCGAGTCGCGAGTGAGCAGCCCGTTCTGCCTGAGCGCTGGCCTGAGCTTCTCGTCTGACTTTAGCAGGGCTCGGCTAATGCCGTGAGCAATAGCACCACACTGCCCAGATATGCCGCCACCGATTACCTTAATCACAGCGTCATACCTGCCGACAGTATCAGTTACCAGAAACGGCTGCATCACTGTTTGGCGATGGACGAGGCGGTTGAATGCCTCCTCATAGGGGACATTGTTGACAGCAATAGAGCCACTCCCGGGTAGCAGTCTTACCTTAGCCACTGCTGTCTTACGTTTGCCTGTCCCGTAAAAATAGGTTTGCTTTACCAAAATAGTCCCTCTCTAGTTTCCGGTCGGTGTGGTGATTGCCTTCGTCTGACCCAGGTGGGGATGGACATCACCAGCATAGACCTTGAGCTTTTTTATCATGACCTTCCCCAGGCGATTACGGGGTAACATTCCTCTGACGGCATGTTCAACCACCCAGGTGGGTTTGGTCTGAAGCATCTTCTCGAAGCTAGTGCTCTTAAGCCCGCCAGGATACCCTGAGTGCCTGTAATAGAGCTTCTGCTTCGCCCTGTTACCGGTAACACGAATCTTGTCAGCATTGATAACGACGACAAAGTCACCGGTATCCAGATGACGGCTGAACATCGGCTTGTGCTTGCCCATGAGCAATCTGGCCACCTCGGTAGCTAGGTTGCCCAAAACCCTGTCCCTGGCATCAATAACATGCCACGCATGCTCAATCTCGGAAGGCTTAACACTATAGGTTTTCATTGCTATTTTCCCCGAAATGGTTGGCATATTTTACCTTCATAAGGCACAGCCCATGGGCGGGAGCGGTTGTTCCTGCCATGCCGGGCTCTCTTGCCTCCATTATACTATGAAACTCCTTAACCGTCATCTTGCCCAGGCCAACCCTGATGAGAGCGCCTACTGTGTTGCGCACCTGGTGGGGCAGGAAGGAGTTAGCCGTCATGCTGAAAACAACCAGCTCCCCGTCCTTCTCCGCTTTGGCTTGAAATACTCTTCGGGAGGTGTTCCTGAGCTCTGCCCCCAGGCTGGTGGCAAAGGAGGCAAAGTTATGCTCGCCAATTAGAGCTTTTGACGCCAGATTCATGGCTAAAATATTCAACTTCCCGCTAACCAGGTGGCAAAAGCCCTGTCTTACTGGAGACCGTGTTACGCTATTTAATATGTAGTAGTTATATTCACGGCTGAGAGCATGGCGCCTGACACTAAAAGAATCACTAACCCGATGCGCTGCCTTAACGGCAATATCCCCGGGTAAATAGTGGTTTAGACCACTGATGAATGTCTGTGGTGTAAGGGATGATTTCGCCCTGAAACTAACCACCTGCCCCAGGGCATGAACCCCGCTATCGGTTCGGCTGGCGGCAAGCACCCTGACCCGCTCACCAGTAAGCTTAAGAAGCGCCTTCTCCATCTCACCCTGAATGGTGGACAGCTCTGCCTGTAGCTGGAAGCCGTGGTAGCCGCTGCCATCATACTCCACAATTAACATCATTTTGGTGAGATTGCTTATCAACCTCACCCCCTGTAAGCACCCAGAAAAATCTTCGATTTTCCTGGGGACCCGCTGTATCCCACTCTCCTTCAAAGGAGAGTGGGAAAGATTATTTTTGAAAGGGCTTTGCCCCTTCAATCTACCCCTAATAAATAACTTCTCTTTGGTAAATCCTATCATTTCACCAGCTCAAGCCGAACCATAGTCGCTCCGTCCCCCAACCGGCGCCCCAGTTTAGTCAGTCGGGTATAGCCGCCCAGGCGTTCGGCAAACCTTGGCGCCAGGTCATCAAAAACCTTGTTAACTACCTTCTTATCAAAAATGAATGCTAGCGCCTGGCGGCGGGAGCTAAGTCCGCCTTTCTTGCCTAAAGTTATCATTTTTTCCGCCAGGGAGCGTGCTTCTTTAGCCTTGGCCTCAGTAGTTGTAATCTTCTCGTAGTCCAAAAGGTCGGTCACCAGACTGCGATACAGCGCCCGGCGGTGACCTGATGGCCTGCCCAATTTTCTACCGGCTACCTTATGCCTCATTCTACCCTCACCTTGCCAAATAAAAGAATATAACCCATCCCCACCACTCTCACCATCCAGCTCGCTTTTGAGTAAGCTTCTTAATGTCCTTTACTGGTCCCCGGCTACATTGCCGACTTTTTCTTCTAAGATTTCTTCCGGCTGGGCTTCTGTTTCCTCTGCTCCCTCTACTTTTGGAAAAATAGACAGCCCAATTGCTGTAAGACGTTCCTCTAGCTCCTGAATTGATTTCTGCCCGAAATTCCTTAGCGAAAGCAACTCCTTCTCCCCGGTACTGATAAGTTCGCCAACAGTGGTGATACCGGCGTGTCGAAAGCAATTCATCGTCCGCACTGACAGGTTTAGTTGTTCAACAGGCATATTGTATTGCTCCTCAGGAATAGCAGCGCGAAGGGCTTTCCTCTCCTCATCAATGCGAGAAATCTTGCCATAATCAATAAACGGGGTCAGTTGCTCAAGCAAAATATCAGCACTGCAGATAAGGGCTCCTTCCGGTGATATAGTGCCGTCGGTCCATACTTCCAGATACAGCCGCTCCTGGCTGGTCTCTCGACCAACGTGCATCGGCTCAATGGTAAAATTAACCTTTCGCACCGGGGTAAAAAGGGCATCCACCGGGATTGTCCCCAGCGGCAGATCATCGCTGGACTCAGCTGTCCGGTAACCTATGCCTAGCTCGACATCAAATTCCACATTAAGTCTGGCTTCAGGCGAGCCCAAAGTAGCTAGATAAAGCTCCGGGTTAATAATCTCAAAGTCAGTTGACGGTTGAATGTCAGCCGCAGAAACCTGCCTCTCCCCAGCCACCTTCAAAGTCAGCTTGCCCGGTTGATCAGAAAGGGGTTTTAGCCGCAGCGCTTTAACATTGAGCAGAAACTCCATGGTGTCTTCTTTTGCATGGGGAATGGCGGAGAACTCGTGTTGAATCCCCTCAAAGCGAACCTGAGTCACCGCTGCCCCGGGAAGATAACCGAGCAGCACTCGTCGCATAGCATTGCCAAGAGTAGTGCCAAACCCCTTCTCCAGGGGAGCAGCTAAAAAGCGTCCAAAGTTACCACTACTTTCAACACACTCAATCTTAGGTATAGCTAGGTTAGGCAAAGTTATCCCTCCTTATCAACCAAGCTATCGCGAGTAGTACTCAACAACAGCTGCCACCTCAAATTTAGTCTCAGTATCATCTGGGGTAGGTAACGATAAAACCCGACCAACAAGCTTCTGTTTGTCCAGGCTCAACCAGACGGCAATGGTCTTACTCTCAATGCTCTGGGCCAGTTGCTTATAATACTCAGTTCTGGTACTCGCCTCACGCCAGCTAATAACACCACCCTCTTTGACCAGACAGGAGGGGATGTCGGTCTTACGCCCGTTAAGTATGATATGCCCATGCTGAACTAACTGGCGGGCCTGAGCTCGGGAGTCAGCAAAACCTAAACGATAGACCACATTATCAAGCCGCCGTTCCAGTAGAACCAGCAGATTTTCCCCGGTAATGCCCGGCAGCCTCTCTGCCTCAGCAAAAAACCGCCTAAATTGTCTTTCCAGGATGCCATAACTATAGCGCACCTTTTGTTTTTCCCGAAGCTGCCCGCCGCGGTCAGAAATGCGGCGGCGGCGAGCCGGCGGTGGACCTGGAGGTCTTGGCCGCTTCTCCAGCGCACACTTGGTGATACACCTACTACCCTTAAGCATCAACTTTTCGCCACTGCGGCGACATAACCGGCAAACAGCTGCTGTATATCTTGCCATCTTTCCTAGACTCGCCTCCTTTTAGGTGGTCGACAACCGTTATGCGGGATAGGAGTCACATCCCTGATGCTGGTAACATAAAGACCGGCACTCTGTAGAGAGCGAATGGCAGCCTCGCGTCCACCACCCGGCCCCTTAACATAAACCGCCACCTGCCGCAAGCCATGCTCCATGGCTTTGCGGGCGGCACTTTTTGCTGCCAGTTGCGCTGCATAGGGGGTGCTCTTACGTGAGCCCTTAAAGCCTACTGTCCCTGAGCTTGCCCAGCTAATAACACTGCCCTCGGGATCGGTGAGGGTTACTATGGTATTATTAAAGGTAGCCTGGATGTAGGCTCTCCCGGCCGGGATAGACTTACGTTCCCGTTTCTTTGCTTTGGTTCGTTTCTTTTGTGGCATTTACTACTCCTGAAAATACTATTTCTTGGTCATGCCGCGCCTCTGCCCTCTACCGGCAACTGTCTTTCTGGCACCACGTCTAGTACGAGCATTGGTTCGTGTTCGTTGCCCTCTAAGCGGCAGGTTGCGGCGATGTCTCAAACCACGGTAACTACCAACGTCCATGAGGCGTTTGATGTTAAGGTTAACCTCTTTCCTAAGCCCACCCTCAACTTTAAGCTCACGGTCAATAAGCTCACGAAGACGGTCAACTTCCTCGTCAGCAAGTTGATCCACCTTGGTATCAGGGTCAATACCAGCCTGGGCTAGTAGCTTTTGGCTCAAGGTAGAACCAATGCCATAGATATATTGCAGCGAAACCCAAACTGGCTTTTTCTTGGGTATATCCACCCCAGCGATACGCGCCATCCATGCCTCCTTAAGCTAGCCCTGCCTCTGCTTGTGCTTGGGATTGGGACAGATGATTCTCACCACTCCCCGACGCTTGACTACCTTACATTTTTCACATCTAACCTTAACTGAAGCTTTAACTTTCATATATTTAACCTGCCTTGCCCCAATCTCTACTTAAACCGGTAGGTAATCCTACCGCGACCGAGGTCATAGGGAGACAGCTGAATTAACACTTTGTCGCCAGGTAAGATTCTAATGTAGTGCACCCTCATCTTCCCCGAAATATGAGCCAGCACTTTATGCCCGTTAGGCAACTCAACACGAAAGGTAGCATTGGGCAGCGCCTCAACCACAGTCCCCTCAACCTCGATAGCCTCCTTCCTAGGCAACGGTAAGCACCTCCGGCTCACCATCAGTAATCAAAACTGTGTGTTCAAAGTGTGCCGAAAGGCTGCCATCAGCAGTAAGCACCACCCAATGGTCACTGCCAAGCCGAGTACGCCAGCTACCAGCATTTACCATAGGTTCCAGGGCAAGGGTCATGCCCTTTTTTAGCTTCAGTCCTTCCCCCAGCCGACCAAAGTTAGGTACTTGGGGCTCCTCATGCATCTCCCGTCCAATGCCATGGCCGGTATACTCACGCACTACGGAAAAGCCCCTTGACTCAACATAATACTGAATAGCGGCCGAAACGTCTCCCAACCTTGCCCCGCAAAAAGCAGCCGCAATGCCAGCCTTCAGGGCACCTTCGGCAGTTTGAACCAGCTTTCTTGCTTGTGGGCTAATCTCGCCCACTGCCACCGTCACGGCGGCATCACCATGAAAGCCATTACAAATTGCTCCAAGGTCAAGAGATACAATATCCCCCTCATTTAAAAGTCGCTCCCCGGGAATGCCGTGCACTATCTCGTCATTTACTGAGACACAGAGACTTGCCGGAAATCCCCGGTATCCCTTAAAGGAGGCTTTAACCCCCAGTTTTTCCAGCTCTTGATCTGTGATAATATCCAGTTCCTTTGTTTTCATACCCGGTCTTAAGTCTAACTTAAGCACCTCCAGTACCGCTGCCACAATCTTACCGGCTTGCCGCATAGCAGCAATCTCACGGTCAGACTTGATAATTATGCTCATCCAGCTATACGCTCTCTCCCCCGGAGTGCGGCAGTTATCCTCCTGCCCACCTCAGCTACGCTCCCCTCTCCAGCCACCTCCAGCAGCTTGCCCATTCGAGCGTAATAATCAACGAGGGGAGCCGTCTCAGTAAAATATACCATAAGCCGCTTTCTAACCGTTTCGGCAGTATCATCAGGGCGCTGATATAGCTCACCGCCACACAGGTCACACCTATTCTGAACCCTGGGCGGAGAGCTTTGGCTAGGATATGGTGTCTGGCAGTTACGGCATATCCAGCGACCGCTCAAACGCTTTGCAAGTTCCTCTTCAGAGACCTTGATATATACCACCCAATCTATAGCCTTATTCTGCAGTGCTAGAGCCCTATCCAGCGCCTCAGCCTGCTTAAGATTTCTAGGAAAGCCGTCAAGGATTACCCCATTCTGGCAATCTGGAGCTGACATTGGCTCCAAAATCACCTGTATCGCTATTTCATCAGCTACCAGCATCCCCGTCTCCACATAAGCCTTAACCTTAAGACCTAATTCATTGCCTCGCTCTATAGCCTGCCGGAACAGGTCGCCGGAAGCAATATGCACCAGGCCTAGCTTCTGAGCTACATTAGCCGCCTGCGTTCCCTTACCGGCTCCGGGAGCTCCCAGGAAAATAATATACACCCGTGCTCCTATTTCAAACTACTGAAAAAGTCCCTCAGAGCTTTTTCAGCGGATTTTTATTTGATAAAGCCCTCATAGCGGCGCATGGTCAGTTGCGCCTCCATCTGCTTCATGGTGTCCAGTACAACGCCGACCACAATAAGCATACCGAAACTAGATAGCTGAAGCATCTGAACATTGGTAATTTCACGAGCTACGAAGGGCATTATGGCCACTCCAGCTAGGAAAAGAGCCCCTCCCCAGGTAATATGGTTTATCACCCCATTAAGGTAACCAGCTGTCTGCTTGCCCGGCCTAATCCCGGGGATAAAACCACCCTGTCGTTGCAAGACACCGGGCAAGTCCTGCTGCTGAAAGGTAACCATAGTGTAGAAGAAGGCAAAGGCAACTACCATGAAGAAAAATAATCCCCAGTAGAAGAACCCCATAGGCAGAGCAGCCTCAGGATTAAACAAATTCATAATGGAATTGGCAAAGTTAGGGTCCACCCCAGTTGGATTGGCAAAGTAGCTGGCGATAATGCCCGGGAACAGCATCAGCGCCATGCCAAAGATAAGAGGTATCATGCCGGCAGTGTTGACCCTAAGTGGTATATAGGTCGAGCCTGATTGTCGATACATACGGCCGCCGCGGAAGACACTTTTGGCATACTGAACCGGAATACGGCGGTGAGCTTCAGTAAAGATGACTATGACCACCGTAGTAGCTAAGCCTACGATAATAAAGAAAATCAAACCCCAAGGCGGCCCCTGCTCTACGGTCATAACACCCCGCCCAAGCATTTCCGGCAGACCAGCCACGATGCCAGCAAAGATTATGATAGATATGCCGTTACCGATACCGTACTGCGTAATCTGCTCCCCCAGCCAGACCAGGAACATGGTGCCGGCTACTATCGCCAAAACCATAGCTACAGTTGGCAGCAGGTCAACACTGTCAACCGCCCCCTGACTCCGGAGAAGTATTATCTGTCCATAACCACCCAGCCCAGCCATAGGCACCACAAGCCAGTGAGTAATCATGTTTATCCTATTCCTGCCTGCCTCTCCCTCCCGGGCAAGGGCTTGCAGGCGTGGGATAACGGGCGTCATTAGCTGCATAACGATGGTAGCTGTTATATAGGGGTAAACCCCCAGTGCCACTACGGAAAAGTTTCTCATGGCACCGCCACTGAAGAAATCAAACATCCCCAGCATGGCGTTGGATTCAAATAAATCCTCCAATGCCCCTAGATTCACCCCGGGAAGAGTCACGTGAGCCACCAGGCGGAATACCACCAGAATACCAAAGGTAATAAGAATTTTGCGCCTTAAGTCGGGCAGACTGAAGGCATCAAGCATTGCCTGCAACAGTCGTGGCCTAGTCTGCCTTGGCCGCATTGCCAACCTCCTCGGCTCTCCCGCCGGCGGCCTCTATTTTGGCTTTTGCCGCCGCCGAGAATTTGTTCGCCTTGACCACAAGAGGACGACTAATATTGCCATCAGCCAGAATCTTAATCGGCTGCCGTAACGATTTCACCACCCCAGCAGCCATAAGGCTCTCTGGTGTTACTTCACTGCCAGCCTCAAACATGTTGAGCTTACCTATATTGACCACGCCATACTCTGTCCTGAAGATATTAGTAAAGCCACGCTTTCTGGGCAAGCGCTTGATTAAAGGCAGCTGCCCGCCTTCAAAGCCAGGCTTTCTGCTATAGACAGACCGAGACTTTTGCCCTGTACTGCCCCTGCCTGAATAGGTACCGTGACCACTGCCATTGCCGCGACCCACCCGCTTCCTGCTTTTTCTGGAGCCGGGAGCTGGAGCCATTTCATGCTGCCTCGCGAGCTTAC
>DAOWHE010000025.1 GCA_030641585.1 Dehalococcoidales bacterium
TATTGGGGGCACATGGCAGCTACCTGCATTGCCAGGTTATGAGCCAGCTCCTTAAACTCGTTGGTTCGGGCAACAAAGTCAGATTCACAGTTCAGTTCAATCATAGCCCCGATGCGACCACCGGTATGGACATAGGCTTCAATTAATCCTTGGTTGGTGACCCGCTCAGCCTTCTTGGCTGCCTTGAGCTGTCCTTTCTCTTTCAGTATCTCAAGTGCCTTTTCCATATCCCCTTTGGCTTCAAGGAGGGTATTACGGCACTCCATAATGCCGGCGCCACACTGAGCCCTTAGCTCTTTTATTCTGGCTGTTGATATTTCCAACTTCTGTTTCCTCTATTTGTCTTCAGAAGGTAGAGCGGCAGGCTCGGTAGTCTCAGCGACCTCAGCCTTCTCTGGAGCCACCTCCGGTTCTTCCGCCTGAGGTGTTGCCGCTTCATCAAACTTACCTTCAATGACCGCATCGGCGATCTTGCTGGTTATCAGATTGATGGCTCTTATAGCATCGTCATTAGCCGGAATGGGGAGCTCGGCATCATTGGGGTTACAGTTGGTATCTATAATGGCGACTACTGGTATGCTTAGCCGTCGGGCTTCAGCGAGGGCAATTTTTTCCTTTACCGGGTCAACGATGAATATAGCATCCGGCAGGTTGGTCATCTCCTTGAAACCGCCCATCTGCGTGTTGAGGCGTTCAATTTTTCTCTCAAGTTTTAGGGCTTCCTTTTTGGGCAGGCGCTTAAACTCCCCCCTGACTTGCTGGTCTTCTAGGCGGACCAGATAGTCTACCTGGGATTGAATGGTAGCGAAATTAGTTAATACTCCCCCTAGCCATCGTTGGTTGATATAATACATGCCGCAACGCTTAGCTTCTGCTGCTATGATATTCTGGGCCTGTTTCTTAGTGCCGACAAAAAGAATCTTACCACCTGCTTCTACCACCTGCTTAACAAATTCACATGCCTTACCTAACATACTGGCGGTCTGTTCTAAATCAATAATATGGATGCCATTGCGCTTGGTGAAGATGTATTTGTTCATGCTAGGGTGCCAACGGCTGGTCGGGTGCCCAAAATGGGCGCCGGCTTCTAAAAGCTCTTTTATGGTGGCTGTATCTGGCAATTCTTGACTCCCTTTAACTGCTATTTGCCGCTCATTAGTTTAACAGTATAGCATACCCACAGGTTAAGCGGCAACAGCGGGATTAAGATAGGCTTACAAGCCCTGGGCCCATTTTACGGCATTAGTAAAGATGCGGAAGCCATCCCCCCACTCTTTAGTGTCCTCACTTTGCCACCTGGGGTGCTGGCTGCCCCGGATAAAGCGTTCCGGGTGTGGCATCAGGGCAAAGATGCGCCCGCTAGCATCGCAGATGCCGGCGATATTTTCCACTGAACCGTTGGGATTATAAGGGTAGCTAGCTTTATCGCCCTGCTCATCGGTGTAATAGAGGGCAACATCTAACTTAGGTAGTACCTCGGGGTCGGCTACAACCTTACCTTCACCATGAGCGACTGGTAGGTAGAGACGCTCTATCCCTCGGGTGAAGACACAACGGCTTTCCCTGTTGACACCAAGAGACACCCATCGGCACTCAAACCTGCCTGAATCGTTGGTTGTCAGGGTTAGTGGTGGCTTACTGGTTGGTAATATCCCCGGCAGAATGCCAGTCTTTACCAGCACCTGAAAGCCATTGCAGATGCCCAAAATCAGCCCGCCGTTTTCAGTGAACCTCTCTATATCTTGGCCAAGCTTTAGCCTGATTTCATTAGCCAGTACCTTGCCTGCCCCCAGGTCGTCGCCGTAGGTGAAGCCGCCGGGAATAACCATTATCTGATAGTCTTTTAGCTGCTTGGCGTTGCTAATTAACTGGCTAATATGAACCAGGCTCGCTACCGCCCCCGCCTGCTCAAAAGCGAAGGCGGTTTCAACATCGCAATTGGTTCCCGGAGCTCGTAGTATAAGAGTCCTAACTTTGCTCATGCTCTTTTACCACCTAATTGGTCTCTGCCAAGCCTCTTTTAGTTTGGCTACAGAGATGCTGGCAACCTTTTTCTCCCGAGTGCCGTATATCTCCAGTATCCCAGAGGAGGTCGCCCGACCAATACAGGCGAAGCTGGTTTTAGCTAATATTCGCTCAAACTCGGCTTTATCATCTGGTGCTACCTCAACCAGGAAGCGGCTGTTTGATTCGGAGAAGAGCACCAGGTCATCCCGGTCTATGGGCTCACCCAGGGGCACATCTTTTAAGGAGACTGCTGCCCCCAGTCTGCCGGCAAATGCCATCTCAGCGATGGCGACACCGATACCGCCCTCGCTCAGGTCATGGCACGCCCGAACCAAACCTTGCTCTGTAGCCAGACTGAGCCGGTCCATTAGTTTTTTGGCTTGGTGAGGTTTTACCTTTGGCACTCTACTTCCGACAAAGCCGAGGTTTCTAAAATACTCGGAGCCGCCCAGTTCGTTTTGTGTTGTGCCCACTATGTAGATTAGGTCGCCGGCCTGCTTTAAGTCCATTGATACCGCCCGGCTGGTATCTTCCATGACGCTGATGGCCGAGATAAGCAGTGTGTGGGGGATAGAGATGGTCTTGCCTTCAAACTCAAACTCATTGTTCAGGCTGTCCTTACCGGAAATAAATGGCGTCTCATAGACAATTGCCATGTCATGACACGCCTGGGCAGCCCGAACCAGTGCTCCGAGGTTATGAGGACGGTTGGTATTGCCCCAGCTGAAGTTATCCAGCAAAGCTACCCGTTTCAGGTTACCGCCAACAGCAATAATCTGTCTCAGGGCTTCGTCAATGGCTGAGGCTGCCATCCAGTAGGGGTCTATGTCGCCGTATTTCGGATTTATGCCATTTGATACGATAATACCCATTTTTGAGTCCAAGATAGGCCTCAAAATGGCGGCGTCACCGGGGCCATCATTATCCCGGCCCACCAGTGGTTTAAGCACACTACTCCCCTGTACCTCATGGTCGTACTGGCGTATTACCCATTCCTTGCTGCATACATTCCACGAGCCGAGGATTTTAAGCAGGGCCTCGGCTAAATCCGGTGGCTGGGCTGAATCAGGCTCGGCGTGCTGCGGTTTTTGCCAGGTTGCTTTGAGCTCAAGCTGTGGTCGCCCCCGGTGCAGAAACTCCATACTAAGGTCAGCCGCCAGATTCTCTTGATAGAAAAGCTTGAGACGGCGCTTATCGGTAAACTCGCCGATGACGGTTGCCTCACTGCCCTCACTGGCAAAGAGGGCTAAAAGTTCTTCTGAGCACTCTGCTGGTACCGCCAGCACCATCCGCTCTTGAGATTCGGAGAGCCATATCTCGGTATAGGACAGGCCGGCGTATTTTAGTGGCACCCTGTCCAGGTAAACACGGACTCCGGTTTCGGCAGCCATCTCACCTACCGCTGAGGAAAGCCCGCCGCCACCGCAGTCAGTTATACGGGTAAAAAGCCGTCTGTCTCTGGCCTTGAGCAGGGCGTCAATGAGTCTTTTCTCGACAATGGGGTTGCCAATCTGGACAGAGGTATAGGAAACAGCGGTTGATTCCTGGGTAAGTTGTTCTGAGGCAAAGGTGACACCGTGTATGCCGTCGCGCCCAGTCCGGCCACCGACCAGTACCACCAGGTCTCCGGGTTTCTGCTGCCCCATCCGAGAAAGGCTTTTGGGTATTAGCCCTACGCTGCCGCAGTAGACAAGTGGATTGGCTGTGTAGCGCTCGTCAAAGAGTATAGCGCCGTTAAGCGTCGGGATACCGAGACGGTTGCCATAATCGGCTACCCCGGCGCGGACACCCTTGAAGATACGGCGTGGGTGTAACACCCCGGGTGGTAACCTGTCATATGGTAAATCAGGCGGGCCAAGACAGAAGACATCGGTAGCTAGGATTGGTTTGGCACTTAGACCGGTGCCCATTATGTCGCGGACGACACCGCCGATGCCGGTAGCGGCGCCTCCGTAGGGTTCAACTGCTGATGGGTGATTGTGGGTCTCAACCTTGAAACAGAGAGCCCAGCGACCATCAAAGTCAATCACGCCGGCGTTGTCCTCAAAAACAGAGAGGCACCACGGTTTATTCAGTTCCTCGGTTGCTCGCATGACGGTGTTCTTGAGGAGGTTGTCTATCACGGTATCGCCAGAATGGATTTTAGCCCTGAAAGTCTTGTGGACACAGTGTTCAGACCAGGTCTGAGCCAGTGTTTCCAGCTCGGCGTCGGTAGGGTTGCGCTCCTGCTTCTTAAAATAGGCGGCGATTGCCTCAAGCTCATCTTTGGTAAAGCTAAATTGATGGGCGATTTCCGAGAGCTTGGCCCCCTCTGCCCCGAGCAGGTCTATCTCTCTTAACTTGAAGTGATAACGGGGGCTTTCAGGAAAGGCTACTACCTCATGCTCAACCACGTGCTGGATAATCGGATTAACCAGTAAGCTACTTGAGATAACTTCTAGCTCATTTTTGCTAAGCTCGCCCCTTATAAGATAGCGTTTGGCTGTTTTAACTGCTCTAACATCTTTTATGCCCAAGTCCAGAACCGCTTTCGTTATGGAGTCCTCTACCGGGTCAGTAACACCGGCATTGTAAGCCACCTCAACCGAATAAAGACCGGGGTCAGTCTTGTCCTGGCTCTTAAATTCTGTATCACAATGATACTCTTGGGTTACCGGGTCAGCCAGAAGCTGCTGACAGAGCATATCCAGTTCATCGGGCCTGAGAGCGGCGTCCAGCCAGTATATGTCCAGCACACGAACATCGGAGACAGTGGTTATTCCCAGGTCGTTAATATCCCGGACCAGGCCCTGCCCCCTGGCATCCGGCAGGTGACTTTTCAAGTAAACCTCCACTCTATGCATTAGGGTATTCCTCTTGGTGATGTAGTAGCTGGGGGAGATATAGCGGTGGTAATGGCAAGTGGGGCTTTGGGTCATTGGTATTGGCTTTGGTTGGGGCAGTTCCAGGTATAGTGATTATCGTATTACCATCCTCTGGGTGCTAAGAGTTCTTCGCTGGGGATCTTATTTATATCCAGCCCGGGCATGGCTTCTCCCAGGTTTTTAGAGACCTCGGCAATGATTTCGGGGTCATTAAAATGAGTGGTGGCTTTGACAATAGCCCTGGCCATAGCCTCAGGGTCGGATGACTTAAATATACCCGAGCCAACAAAGACGCCCTCAGCACCCAGCTGCATCAGCAGGGCGGCATCGGCCGGGGTAGCCACCCCACCGGCGGCAAAATTGACCACCGGCAGTTTGCCCTTACTTTTAACCTCCACTACCAGCTCATGTGGAGCCGCCAGTTCCTTGGCGGCTGCCATCAGCTCCTCCTCAGGTGTGTTTTGGAGTTTGCGGATGCCGTCCATTACCGCCCGCATATGTCTTACGGCTTCA
>DAOWHE010000068.1 GCA_030641585.1 Dehalococcoidales bacterium
AGGTACCACCCCCAGGATGATGGTTATTGCTACCACAAATATAGCCAGTATTCGATATTCCCGACCCAAAAAAGCCATGGCGCCCTCTTTAATGGCGGCTGATACCTCCCTTATTCTCTACGAGCCCTGAGGTTGCGCGAGCACATAGTAGGCCATGAAGGCGGCTACAGCCAGGGCTAAAACACCAGATAGAACTGCGATTACTATTGGCTCCACTCTATAGTCTCCTTTCTATTCTTATGACGCAAGATGTATCAGGCTACTCGCTCTTGCGTTTCAAGTTTATTTACTATCTGTCTGGTCGATTCCTTGGCGGACTCAGCCTGCATTATGGCACTGATTACGGCTACTGAGCTAGCGCCGGAAGCTATAACCTCAGCCACATTATCAGCAGTAATACCGCCGATAGCAACCAGGGGTAACTTCACCTTCTTTTTGATTAGGCTTAGCATCTCTAAGCCGATTACATCAGTCGCTTCTCTGGATTCGGTCGGGTAGATGGCACCGACGGCGATGTAGTCAGCTCCTTCAGCCTCAGCAGCAGTAGCCTGGACTACGCTGGTTACCGAACAGCCCAGGAGCTTATCTATTGGCAGCAGTTGACGGGCAACCCCAACCGGCAGGTCATCCTGCCCCAGATGCAGCCCGTCAGCATCAGCGGCTAGGGCTAAATCAAGGTAGTCATTTACTATAAAAAGCACATCATGCTCACTACACAGTCTCTTTAGCTGCTGGGCTATAGGCAATAGCTCCTTCTTGCCTGAGATTTTATCACGAAGCTGTATTATTTTGGCCCCGCCCCGAATTAGCTGAGCGGCTACCTCAAGGTGACTGCGCCCGCTTAAGAACCGGGTATCAATAATAGCGTATAGCCCTAATATATGCTCTAATTTATCCCTTCGCAGCATCTTGGAGAGCAGAGCTCGCTCTATAGTGTAGAGGCTGAATCTAGCCTTTTTGAACTTCTCTGGGTCTAGTTTAATGCCTGGTATCTTAGCCAGCTCCTCAATAACCCTCAGCGACTGCTGAACCCTTCTGGCATTGGCTATGACCACTTCTGTTAGCTCTCTCCCCTTTGCCTGCTGTGGAGCCTCAAGATTAATGCCAACATCGCCTTCTGAATTGCGTGCCTGAAGGAGCTGTTGGTTTAGCGCCTGGCGAGCGGTTATAAGCTCATGCCGCAAGGTTTTTAGCTGCTGGGTCAGAGCGGCGGCGGCGAGCAGAAAGCGAGCCATATCCTCAAGAAGGCGAAGACCTTCCCCGATGCGGTTCAAGTTAGCATCAATAATGCGCAGCGTTTGCCTTGATGTTGCCTCTGGTAAGACCATGATTATGTTACTTAGCGGTAATCTTAGTGGCTAATTTTAGCACAACTTTAACTTGCGGGTAAAGCTGAATGGTGCTTAAGTCTCGTTCACTGCATTTTCAATGAGCTCAATATGCGATAGCTTTCCTTTTTGGTCGAGCCTTACCGCTACAAAATCAATGCGCCATAACGGTGGCAGATTGTTATGTGTTTGCCGGTAGTAGTAGGCGGTAGTTATCAGTTTTTTCTTCTTGGCTTCGGTGACCGACTCTTCGGGACTACCAAACTCAAGGCTGGTTTTGGTTCTTACCTCAACAAAAACAAGGTAGTCTTTGTGTTTGGCCACAATATCAATCTCGCCTTCCGGGTAGTGGTAGTTAGTCTCTAAGATACGGTAGCCACGCTTTTTGAGGAAGCCCTTGGCCAGTTTTTCACCCCACCGGCCGGTATCTCCACGTTTCATAGCCACGGGAAAATCAATTCCTTGACCGGATGGAAGGAGCGACGGTGAACCGGTGATGGCCCCAGTCTTTTAAGATTTAGGACGTGTTTTTCGGTACAGTAGCCTTTGTGTTGCGCCAGCCCATAGCCGGGGTAACTACTGTCCAGCTCTATCATCAGCCGGTCCCGGGTCACTTTGGCTATTATTGAGGCGCAGGCGATAGAGAAGCACAGTGAGTCCCCATCAACTATACCCTTCTGAGGTAATGGCACCTCGGGTAGGGACAGATAGTCTATCAGCAGGAACTCAGGTGGTGGTGAAAGCTGGTCTATAGCCAGCTTCATTGCCAGTTTTGTTGACTTGACGATGCCCTGGGCATCTATGTTTTCATAAGAAACTTCACCCACTCCTACTGAGATAGCTACCTCATGAATGAGGTTAAACAGGTATTCGCGCTTAGTCGGGGTAAGTAGCTTGCTGTCTTTTACCTGCTTTAGCCAACCAGCTTTTATTTGGCAGGGCACGATGACGGCGGCGGCTACCACCGGGCCAGCCAGTGAACCACGGCCAACCTCATCAATACCAGCGATAAACTGGTAACCCAGAGCTTTAAGCTTTCTTTCTTCAACAAAGGACGGTTTCAGCTCGGTGCTTATCAGATTCACCCCCTTGTTTGGCTTCTGAAGCCTCTATTATACCCCCACCCAGGACAGCCTCGCCCTGATAGAATACGACTGCCTGACCGGGTGCAATTGCCCGCTGGGGCTTGAGGAAATAAACCTCAGCAGCGCCGTCACTAAGGCTTAATTTAACCGCCACCTCGGGTGAGCTATAGCGGACTTTGGCCGTTATATTGCTAAGCTCTCCCGGGGCTTTACCCGATACCCAGTTCAGCTGGCTGGCAACAAGCTGAGCACATAGCAGTTGCTCTTCGGTGCCTGCTATCAGTCTGTTACTGCTGGCATCAATCCTGAGTACATACAGGCGTCTATCTGAAGCCAGCCCCAGACCCTGTCTTTGCCCTACAGTATATCGGGCTAGACCATTGTGTCTGCCAAGAATGTTCCCATCAGTATCAACAATGTCCCCCGGTGGGGAGGGGACGCGTTCGGCAATAAAGGCGCGATAGTCATTGCCCGGGATAAAACAAATATCCTGGCTGTCACGACTGGTAGCAGTGGGCAAGCCCAGTTCAGCGGCCAGTCTTCTTACTTCTGTCTTATGGAAATCGCCTATAGGTAGCAAAAGGTGGCGAAGCTCTTTCTGCCCCAGAGTATGGAGAAAATATGACTGGTCTTTGGTGGGGTCAACCCCTTTCAGCAGACGGTAGCCATCTGCTGAATGTTCAACCCGGCCGTAGTGTCCGGTAGCTATAAAATCAGCGTCCAGCTCCCTGACTCTACTTAATAGGGCATCAAACTTTATATACTGGTTACACCTGATACAGGGATTTGGTGTTCTTCCCCGGCTATACTCCTTAAAGAAATCGGCAATCACTGTTTGGGCAAAAATATCCCTAAAATTCATCACATAGTGAGGAATGCCTAGCTTATAGGCTACACTCTTGGCATCCTCTACCGCCCCCAGTCCGCAACAGCCGCCAAAGCCTTGCTTATCCTGGGGCCAGATTTGCATGGTGACGCCGATTACCTGGTAGCCCCGCTCTTTGAGAACGGCGGCAGCAACAGAGGAATCCACCCCGCCACTCATGGCTACTACAACCCGCTTGCCGGTCATTTTTGGACTCCCTGATGTGGTAACAGCTGGCTTACCCTTTGCCAGATAATATTTTCTACCTCCTCTTTGGGCTTGGTAGCATCTATTACCAGCCAGCGCTGTGGCTCATCAGCCGCCAGCTTTAGGTAGCCCTGCCGCACTTTTTGGTGAAAGGCTAAAATCTCCTTCTCAAAGCGGTCGCGTTTTCGTGCTTTTTTGCGACCAAGTCCTTCCTCGAAAGGCACATCCAGTAGAACTGTCAGGTCAGGTATTAATCCTTGAGTGGCAGCCTTATTAACTTTTTTAACTATTTCTAAATCCAAACCCCTCCCAGAGTACTGATAAGCAATGGTGGAGTCGGCATAGCGGTCGCAGATAACAACTTTACCGCTTTCTAGATTAGGCTTGATTACTCCAGCTACCAATTGGGCACGGGAGGCGTTAAACAACAGTAGCTCGGTCATTGGTGATATATCAGGACTTTCAGCCCATTTTAACAAGTGGTTAATTCTATCTCCCAGACGAGTACCGCCCGGTTCGTGGGTTAGAATTACTGGAATAGCTAGTTTCTCTAATTTCTCATAGAGCACTCTGGACTGAGTGCTCTTGCCTGAGCCTTCTCCACCCTCAAAGGTGATAAATAGAGCCATGGTTTAGCTTTCCTTATAAATCCTCACCCGTCGCTCCGGCTCTTGTCCCAGGCTCTGTGAGGACAGGTCGTTTCTTTCAGCGATAAGGTGCTGCAACCGCCTGATATAGGCACTCTGGGGGCTTAGTTCTACTGCTTCCTTGCTCTCCATCACCTGACTTACCGCCTCCTCTGCTTCACTGAGGGCAAACCCCAGAGAAGCTGATTTGGCGGTGGGAGCTACTGGATAAATGGTACTTAGCATTTGCCTCAGTTGGGCTGGCGTATGGCTTCTGAGGACATAGATGGGCAGGTTAGCCACCTCTGCGTCCCTGACCTTCTGTGACTTTCGGCGGTAGTAGCTCTTGGAGGTTATAAACAGGTTAGCCTGGCTCAGGTTACTAGCTATGTTCAGGCTCAAGTGCACCTCTTTGGCTATTTGCTCAAGTTTCCTCCGGTTAATGCCAAATAGATATAAGCTGGGTGTAACCTGCTCCTTGACAAGTGATGTGTCTTTGGCGGTTCGTCTTGTTGGGGCTTCGGCCGGTGCTTTACGTTTTGTTCTGACTTCTCCAGCCTCGTCCAGCCAGCGAATCTCGGTGGTGCTGAGCTTGCCGCGTAGGATAGCGTCAACAGCCTCGCCGGCATCAGGATGAATGGCCACCCTGTCCCGGTCCTGAATTTCAATGACAATATCAAAAGTAGGCGGCGCCATACGCTCCAGAATTGTCTTCTGTGTTCTCCGTCGCTTGGCTTCCTCATCGCCAAGGGTTACTGCCTGGATGCCACCAATGAGGTCGCACAAGGTCGGGTTGGCTATTAAGTTCTCCAGTGTGTTACCGTGGGCAGTGCCTACCAGTTGCACACCACGCTCGGCGATAGTTCGCGCCGCCTGGGCTTCAAGCTCGGTGCCGATTTCATCAATAATGATCACCTCGGGCATGTGGTTTTCCACGGCCTCAATCATTACCGCGTGCTGCATAGCCGGCGTGATCACCTGCATCCGCCGGGCATGGCCAATGGCCGGGTGGGGAATATCACCATCACCGGCAATCTCGTTTGAGGTATCCACAATGATAACGCGCTTTTTAAGGTCATCGGCTAACACCCGGGCTACTTCACGCAGCATTGTTGTTTTGCCTATCCCGGGACGACCTAGAAGCAGGACGCTTTTACCGGATTGGACAAGGTCTAAAATTATCTTTATGGTGCCGAATACAGCCCGACCAACACGGCAGGTAAGACCAACAGTGTGTCCCTTGCGATTACGGATAGCCGAAATGCGGTGCAGGGTGCGCTCAATCCCGGCACGGTTGTCATCCCCGAAGTCACTGATGCGGGCGGTGACATAATCAATGTCCTCTCCAGTGACTTCCCGTGGGTAGAGAATTACTTCCCGATGGGGAAAACGGGCTTCAGGGGGTCGTCCCAGGTCGAGGACCACTTCCAGTAGCTCACTGAGGTCATCTTGCTGACATAATGGCTGGCGAATGTGTGGTGGTAGGATACCAAGCAAAGCATCCAGGTCGTCAGTTGTTACCTTTGACAAAAGCAGCCTCCGGGAATGCTTATTATCGTATTACCATCCTCTAGGTGCTAAGAGTTCTTCGCTGGGGATCTTATTTATATCCAGCCCGGGCATGGCTTCTCCCAGGTTTTTAGAAACTTCAGCAATAATCTGAGGGTCATTAAAATGAGTGGTGGCTTTGACGATGGCCCTGGCCATAGCCTCAGGGTTGGATGACTTAAATATACCCGAGCCAACAAAGACGCCCTCAGCGCCCAGCTGCATCATCAGGGCGGCATCGGCCGGGGTAGCCACCCCACCGGCGGCAAAATTGACCACCGGTAGTTTGCCCTTACTTTTAACCTCCACTACCAGCTCATGTGGAGCCGCCAGTTCCTTGGCGGCTGCCATCAGCTCCTCCTCAGGTGTGTTTTGGAGTTTGCGGATGCCGTCCATTACCGCCCGCATATGTCTTACGGCTTCA